>VFKK01000332.1 GCA_009885605.1 Cyclobacteriaceae bacterium
ATCAATCGGGCTATTACTTTAGCTTTGGAATTGGTTTTGCGTTACAAGTTTTATGAAGAGGGAGAGATTACTCCCGAAGCTTAATTTTTTTGCTCCTTTCAATTGAAGTATATTAGGGATTGAAAAGAGGAAAAATCACCTAAACCAATTTTTAATCATGCTAAATTTCGGAGAAATTATTCAGACCGTAAAAGGCATCGTTGAGACCAAAGTTGAGCTGGTCAAATCTGAAATCCAGGATGAATTTGTGGGGATTGTATCTCGCTTTATCTTGCTCACGCTGATTGGAGCAATGGCTTTTATTGTCATGTTATTTCTAAGTTTATCCCTTGCCTTTTATTTAAGTCAATTTACCAAGACACCTTATATGGGCTTTCTTTTGGTGGCCCTATTGTATTTGTTGATTGTGGTTGGACTTATACTTTCGAGAAATTCCAATCGGGTTCAGTCCAAAATTCAAGCCGGTTGTAAGGAATTTATCTTTTCCAGAAATGTGAAAAACAATCAAATCGATGAATAAGGAATTAGAAAAAAAATCAGAGGAACTTGAGCAGACTCTTGCAAAGCAACTTGAATTGCTAAAGAAAGATTCTGAGGAATGGTTGAAAGTCGGAGCCGTGGTTCTTGTTGCCGGATTGCTCACTTATGGCATTGTAAAGGCAACCCGAAAGAAAAAAGTGAACAAAACTGAAAAGGCACTTGAGGCACTGGAACAGCAAGGGCTTCTGACAAAAGACATTGAGGAAAAACTTCGAAAGCCAGCGAAATCAAGCTTTTGGCCTACCCTGAGTCAGAGACTGCTTATCTTAGGACTGGCGTTGGCAAAGGAGAAATTTTTAACTAACCTGTTGAATCCGCAGCCTGAAAATGCGCAAGCCCCGGAAAAAGGTAGGTAATCTTCTCAATTCCCTTCACAAATCAGGTAAAAAGGGGCTTGCCTGGCTGATTGACCCGGATAAGTGCCAAAATCCAAAAGAGCTTGAGAATCAGTTCAGATGGGTGAAAGATTCTGGTTTGGATTTGATCATGGTAGGAGGGAGTCACATGTCTCGCGATAATTTCAAAGAAGTAATCCTTTCGGTGAAAAAAATGGCAGGAGAAATTCCCGTGGTGATTTTTCCCGGATCGCAACAGCAAATTGTAGGAGATGCTGATGCGATTTTGTTTTTATCGCTTATTTCGGGGCGAAACCCTGAGTATCTCATAGGTCAGCAGGTAGCCGCTGCGCCATTGGTTGCAAATACAAATCTGGAAGTTTTGCCCACTGCTTACCTTCTAGTCAATCACGGGGAAATAAACAGCGTTCATTACATCAGTCAAACTGTTCCCCTTCCCAATTCCAGGCCCGAACTTGCCCAAGCCACTGCATTAGCCGGGAAATATCTTGGATTGAAATTTTTCTTTTTGGATGCTGGAAGTGGGTCTGGAAATCCTGTATCAACTCAGGTCATCGTAGCTGTTAGAGAGGTTGTCAAAAAACCAATAATTGTGGGGGGAGGAATTGACTCTGTTGAAAAGTTGAAAGCAGCCTACAATGCGGGAGCGGATCTTATTGTTCTGGGGAATTCCATAGAAAAAGACCCCGGTTTTTTGGCCAGGGTCTTAGATTTTAAAGTTTGGTATAACAATTCTTTAAACGTTAATTAAGGATTCTCTTCTTCTCATTTTGCCCGCTGGCACTCCATACATCATTTTAAATCTTCGGCAGAAATAAGCGGTGTCTTTATAGCCCACATCTTTTCCAATGTCCCGGATAGATTTTTTAGAAGTACGAAGAAGCTCAACAGCAGCCTCCATTCGCTGGTATTCAATGTAATCCTGAGGATTGATTCCGGTGAGCATTTTGAAATACTGACCTACATAATCTTCAGAGACATTAGCCACCTTAGCAAGGACTTTATTTGATAAATCGCCTCCGATATTTAATTTGATAAAATTGAATAAATCAATCAGGCGGGGATCTTTGAAGTAAGTTGAATTCGTAGATAGTTCCTCCAGGAATAGTCGGTTCTTCAGAATATGCCTCAGTAATTCGATAACGAGTAATTCAGTCTGAGCCTTTAGAACTCTTTCTTTACCAACGGCCGTCAATTCCAGCTCCTTCATCAGATCTTCAACGATGGTGGCAAGACGATCATTAAATCGAATGATAAATGGAGGAATATCTAATGAATTGAAAAAATTGACCACATCAAATACTTTTGATTCAAAGCCAACTATTGAAATGCAATCTTCTTCAGAATTCTTTATGTCTTTAAAACTGATACTTTGAAGATGTTTTTTTTTGTTTTCCTGAAATTGGTCTTTGGATATTTCAGACTTTTTTGAACTTCCGCCAATAGTCAGTTTCGTCTTCCTTCCACCGGGAAGAAAAAGTGCTTCGCCTTCATTGACCAATTCCTGATCTTCCCCGAACTTTAGGGTTCCGTGATGAAGAAGGATTAGGGTGTTATCAGCTTCTTCGTAATCGATAATTGTTGCGGGCTTTTCAACTTTGTAGTTGTTTCCGCGCAAAAATCGGACGTTGACAGATTCAATAACTTTATTGTAATATTCCATGATTTAATTAACGACAATAGAATTGCAATAATATAATTTTTCCAATTCTAAAACAGGAGATTTTGATAAACGGAAACTCAAAAAATGAAAAAGGGGATAAATTTTTGGAAAAATACCTTTTCAACACTCAAGAAGGTTTTATTTTAAAATTTTCCTTGATATCACTATTTTTTGAATTTCTGATGTTCCCTCATAAATCTGAGTGATTTTAGCATCACGCATTAATCGTTCCACGTGGTATTCTTTTACATAGCCATATCCGCCATGTACTTGGACTGCCTCAATTGTAACGTCCATTGCGACTTGAGAAGCGAATAATTTGGCCATTGCAGACGCATGAGCGTAATCTTCCCCATTGTCTTTCAACCATGCAGCTTTGTAAACCATTAATCTGGCCGCCTCAATTTGGGTAACCATATCCGCAAGTTTGAACTGAATAGCCTGATGTTGGGAAATAGGTTTGCCAAAGGTTTTCCTCTCTTTGGAATAGGCCAAAGACAATTCATAGGCTCCGGCTGCAATTCCCAAAGCCTGAGCTGCAATTCCTATTCGGCCTCCGTTCAATGTTTCCATTGCGAAAGTGAATCCGAAACCTTCTTCTCCGATCCTGTTTTCTACCGGAATTTTGACGTCAGTAAACATCAATGAGTGGGTATCTGATCCCCGGATACCCATCTTGTCTTCTTTTTTGCCGATGATAAAGCCTTCCCAGCCCTTTTCGATGATAAAGACTGAAATGCCTTTATGTGCTTTAATTGGATCCGTTTGGGCAATTATTAAGTAGACACTTGCCGAAGATCCATTTGTAATCCAATTTTTGGTTCCGTTTAGGATATAGTAATCCCCGTTGAAATGGGCTTCGGTTTTCTGGGAGGTAGCATCTGATCCGGCCTCAGGTTCAGAAAGACAGAAGGCTCCAAGAATTTCTCCTGCCGCCAAGGGTTTCAGGTATTTTTCTTTCTGTGCTTCAGTTCCATATTTTTCCAATCCCCAACATACCAGCGAATTATTAACCGACATTGCCACAGAAGCAGATGCATCTATTTTGGAGAGTTCCTCCATTGCCAGGACATAGGAAAGTGTATCCATGCCTCCCCCATTGTATTTTGGGTCTACCATCATTCCCAGAAATCCCAACTGCCCCATTTTTTTGATTTGCTCTTTCGCGAATTTGCCTTCTGTATCTCTTTCAATGACTCCGGGAAGTAATTCAATCTGGGCAAATTCTCGTGCTGCATCTCTTACGGCTAGTTGTTCTTCTGTTAATTGGAAGTTCATACTGTTGTATCGGGTTTAGTAATACATAATGTGGAATTTAGGGCAAAAAAAAGAGAGGGACAAAAGCTTGCCCCTCTCGGTTTGATTATTTGATCTGGATCAATCCCTATTTCCAAAGAAGACGAAAATGTAATAAGCAAGAGTAGCAAGAGAAGCGAGCGCAGCAACCACATAAGTCATTGCCGCCCAAGTCAAGGCGTCTTTTGACATCGCATATTCAGGCCCTGTTACGATATTCCTTGTTTTGACCCATGCCAAAGCCCGATTACTTGCGTCAAATTCCACAGGCAAAGTCACAAGTGTAAATAAGGTCATCACACTGTAGGCCCCTACTACAATGAAACCGACGATTTCATAAGGGAGTCCCAATGCAAATCCTCCAAATAAGGAGGCAAGCAAAACGAAATTCAAAATTTTACTGGAAACGTTTTGGACAGGAACCAAGGTGGACCGGAGGTTTAACCAAGTGTAAGCTGTGGCGTGCTGAACAGCGTGACCGCATTCATGAGCTGAAACTGCAGTAGCGGCAGCATTTCTGCCGTAGTACACATCAGGACTCAAGTTTACAGTTTTGTTCAATGGATTATAGTGGTCTGTCAGTTGGCCTTCTACACAAATCACCTGAACATCGTGGATATTATTATCAGCTAGCATCAGCTTTGCAATTTCTGCTCCTGAGAGATTTGCCTGAAGCGGTGTAAGAGCGTATTTTTTGAATTTGCTCTTCAGCTTTCTGCTTACCACAAAGCCGGCAATGGCGAAGACAACAACAATTAGAATAAGTATCATAGTTTTTTTTGTTTGCAGGAATGAATACGAAGTTATGGGTTAGCAGGTTTATTCCAAGAAGGTAATCTCATCATTAAAATCCAGCTGATCAGTCCAGCTGCCAACATGAGCAAAACCTGAGTTCCGTGAATGATAGCTGCGAAGATTTTTCCGTCTTCTTCCGATATACCCAACTGTATCAAAATAAAGGCCACCAACGCATGAAAGGTCCCTATACCCCCTTGGACAGGGGCAACCATGCCAATACTTCCCATTACCATCACAACCAGGACTTCCCCAGAGGACAAATTGGCAGTACTTGAGATTCCAAGGGAAACTGTGTACATGGTCATGAAATAAATAACCCAGATCAAAACAGAACTCAGCCAAAATCCCATAGGATTGGAAAGCTGATTAACTCTTTTCAGGCCTGAGACTATTTCCCTCATGAAATGCCGGATTTTTTTAATCAACCCGTTGTCTCTATATCTTCTTAGAATCAAAATCATGAAAATGATAAAAATGGCAAGACTGCCAAGGAAGACTGGGAGGTTGGAAAGAATTTTTGTCCAAAGGTCATCGATATTCACTAAGAGGTTCGCAAAACTGAGGAAAAGCTCATTTTCTACCAAAAATGCCAATCCAATTGTCCCTACCAAAAACAATAAATCAACGCTTCTTTCCAGAATTACTGTCCCAAACAAATGGCCGAGGGATATACCATTTGTTCTGGTAAGGACACCGCATCTGGCAACCTCTCCCGCTCGGGGGATAAGTAAATTCACCAAATAGCCAACCATCACAGCGTGGTAAGCCCGATTAGGTTTTACTATTTGACCTTCGTCGGATCTTATCAATAAAGTCCATCTCCAGGCTCTAAGCCAAAACCCAAAAAGAGAAATGGAAAGAGAGAAAAAGATCCACAGCCAGTTGCTGGATTTGATCTGTTCCAAAAGACTATCCAGTGCGATGTCTCTATATAAAAACCAAAAAATCCAAATCGCGATTGCCAGCGAAGTCGTAACCTGAAATCCTTGTTTTAGATTTTGGGTATTCATCAAATCAATTTATTTCTATCATCGGGGAAGATAACAACAGGTTTATGTTTCTTAGCTTCTTCGAGATCCATTCCTGCATAGGAAATGATAATAACAATATCTCCAACTGATGCTTTTCGTGCAGCGGGACCATTCAGACAAACTTGTCCGGTGTATCTTTCTCCTTTAATCACATAGGTTTCCAATCGTTCCCCATTGTTGACATTCACAACCTGGACTTTTTCATTCTCTATCAAATTGGCTGCGTCCATCAAGTCTTCATCAATTGTGATAGAACCTACATAGTGAAGTTCCGCCTGCGTGATTTTTACTCTGTGAATCTTTGATTTTAGTACTTGGATATGCATTGCTTGAAATTTGCCGCAAAATTAAGGAATAATAGGAAGGTTGTCGATTAATCTGACAGATCCGAGGTAAGCTGCCACACAAATCGAGGATTTTTGATCTGGTTCAAAAGCTTCAAATCGTGTGAAGTGCTCAGGATGAACCAATTCAAAATATTCCAACCTTGCCAAAGACGTTTCTTTAAAATCCTGGCGGATTTGGTTACGCACATCCAACCATGGTTTGCCGGCCAATAGTTCATCCTTCGCCTTAGTAAGACTCCAATATAAGATCAAAGCCTGTGCTCGCTCCACGGGATTCAATCGCAAATTCCGAGAAGACATTGCTAATCCATCGACTTCTCTTCGGGTGGGCACAACGACCAACTCAAGGTTAAAAGACAAATCCCGAACCAGTCGCTTTATTACAGCTACCTGTTGCAGGTCTTTTTGACCAAAAAAGGCTTTATCTGGTTTTATTGTGTGGAATAGCTTCGAAACGACAATTCCGACTCCGTTAAAATGCCCTGGTCGAAATTCTCCTTCCAGAACATGCTCCAATTCCCCAAAATTTAAAGTCAAAACAGGCTTTTCGGGATAAATGGATAAGGTTTCTGGAAGAAATGCAAAATCAGTTCCCTCATCTTCCAGTTTTTTGAGATCCTGTTCAAGGGTGATTGGATATTTAGCAAAATCCTCCGGATTATTGAATTGAGTAGGATTGACGAAGATCGAAACAACTGTAATGTCGCATTCCTTTTTGCTGTTCTTTACAAGATCAAGATGACCTTGATGAAGTGCTCCCATTGTGGGAACAAAACCAATGGTTTTCCCGCTTTGGAGAGATTTGAGCCAGTTTGTTTGCCACTCGGTTCCGGTATGGAATACCTGCACGGGTATAGGATTTTTAAAGGGTAAATAGGGGCAAAACTATATTAATATCCAGAAAAACAAGGGCTTTTAACCTTTTTTTTATTATCTTTACAACGTTGTTGATCACCTCAATAAGCTAAATCCAAAAAGCGCATGTCAAAACTACGTATCCTCTACGTTGCCAGTGAAATCAACCCTTTCCTACAAACTTCCGAAGTAGCAAATTTCTTAAGATCCCTTCCTCAGGCAATGCAAGAGCGAGGAATGGAAATCAGGATTTTAGTTCCTCGGTTTGGTTTGATCAATGAGCGGAAGAATAGACTCCACGAAGTGGTAAGGCTCTCAGGAATTAATATCGCAATCGGAGATGAGGAAAAGCCTTTGATCATCAAAGTGGCTTCTATTCCAAATGCCAAACTTCAAGTTTACTTCATTGACAACGAGGATTATTTTCAGAGAAAGCATGTCTTTCATGACAAACACGAGAAGTTTTACGAAGACAATGATGAGCGAGCAATTTTCTTTTGCAAAGGAGTAATTGAAACCGTGAAAAAACTTGGTTGGGCACCGGATATCGTTCATTGTAACGACTGGATGACAAGTTTGATACCTATGTATCTCAAAACAACCTATAAAAACGAGCCCTTATTCAAAGACACGAAATCCGTGTTTGCGATCTATAACAATGGATTTTCTCATACCTTTGGCGACGATCTGTTAAACAAGGTTAAGATGGTGGATATTGATGACGCTATTTTAGCACCTTTGAAGAGTAAAGACTTTACCGGCTTTATCAAGATAGGCATGGAGTACGCCGACTTGGTAGTGAAAGGCAGCGAAGTCTCTGCAGAACTAACCCAACTAATAGAGGATTTCTCAAAAGATAAGAAGTTTGAAATCAGCATTGAATCAGAAGCGCAGGCTCATGGAGAGCTTTTCGACATATACACTAATCTCGCAGGTTAAATTGGCCTTTGGGGCCATCGTGTCCACATTTCTTATCAGTTCTTGCAGTGATCCGGCTGTGGTTGGAATTGAACTCGCTCCGGGAAACAACCAAATTGGTGTGTTTTTCGAGGAGTTTGAGCTACCAGCTCAGGTGGTATTACTGGACTCTTTCAATACGACAAATCAGGGTGTCCTGATTGTCGGAAATGAAGAAGACCCGTTTTTTGGCAAAACTGAAGGTATTGGTTTCTCCAGATTGTACATCGAGGTAATTGAGGACAGGCCTCGTGCAGATGCAATTTTAGATTCTGTGGTGTTCAATCTTGACATAGTGAGTGTCAATGGTGCAGACTTGGATAAGCCGAAATTTTATTCAATCCACAAGCTTGCTGAGCCTTTCCTGGACACGGTTTATTATAATTACGATAAGCTTTTATACGACACCAAACCAATTTCATCTGGTACCATAGAATTTGGAGAAGTAAAAGATACCACTGCTAGTTTCGCTGTTAATGATGCATTTGCTGTTGAGTTATTTGGAAAAATGCAATCAGGAAATGAGTTTAGCGATCTTTTTAGTTTCCGAAAATACCTTCCGGGTGTTGCAATAAAAGCAAGGACTGGAGATAATACCACTGCAGGAATAGCGCTGGGATTCAAAACCGGACTACTTGTTTATTATCATTACAAGGGCGATACTTCTTCGATAGAATATCAAATCACAACTGCTTCCTCAAGAAGTTTCAATAGTGTAAAGAGTGAGAGGTCAGGCACCCCAACCTCAATTGTAACCGAAAAAGGAAAAGCTTATAACGTGGGAACGCTTGTCGGAATGAAAGCAAACCTTGGAATGGTGATTAAGTTGAATACTAGCCCATTAGATGCCTTTTTGGATTCCCTTACCGGCGCAACTTTCAATCAGGCTGATTTAGTTATTGGTGCTATTGAACCAGTATCCCAGGGACAAAATCCTCTTCCCTGGCTGACGGCATATTTTACTGATAATACAAATGAGGTGATTTCGAGGCCAAGCGATAGCCAACCTCTGACTGTTCAGGCAGATGGTCAGCCCCAAGTTGATTTTGACTCAGAAGGAAACGAACAGCCCTCTTTCCTGGCGCCGGCCGTGGCAGCTTATAACATAGAAAAGAAGGTTTACTTAATGCCCATAACGTCCCATCTCAACGCATTATTAAGGGGTAAAATAGTGAGGAAAGATTGGCTTTTATATGCTGATAAACCCGATACACAAGCCCGAGATTCACCCGGTGATGATTTCAAAAGGTCCTTCAGACAGTTTTTGGTTGACAAGACCAAAATAAAAGTAAAAGTGATTTATTCAAAAACCAGATAACACATTTGATTTAAGAAAAGTCAACATAATCCACTTCCCCTTTTTAAGGAAGTGGATTATTTTTTTTGGCACGAATGCTGTTTCTTTGTTCAAGTTCATCTAAAGTTTAAGAATTTTTAAATATGTGTGGAATTGTAGCATACGTTGGGCAGCAAGAAGCTTTGCCTATCATCATCAAAGGTCTCAAAAGGTTAGAATACAGAGGATACGATAGCGCTGGTGTCGCTTTGCTGGACCATAATGGCTTGAGTATTTATAAGAAGAAAGGTAAAGTCTCCGAGCTTGAGAAATTTCTCGAGTCCAGTCCTGACCTCAAATCAAAAATCGGCATCGGCCATACTCGTTGGGCCACCCACGGTGAGCCAAATGATGTAAACGCCCACCCTCATTATTCATCTTCTGAAAGGTTTGCGATGATCCACAACGGGATCATTGAGAACTACGAGGTCTTGAAAAAAGACCTTCAGATGAAAGGATATACTTTTCAGAGCGACACTGATACAGAGGTATTCGTGAAGTTTATCGAAGACATTTACACACAAAATAAATGTAGTTTGGAAGAAGCTCTTCGCTTGGCTCTGCACAAAGTAGTGGGTGCTTATGCGATCGTTTTGATCAATATGGAGGAGCCTGATACGTTGATTGCAGCAAGAAAAGGTTCACCATTGGTGATCGGAGTAGGAGAGGATGAGTATTTTCTTGCCTCGGATGCTACCCCAATAATTGAATACACCAATAAAGTAGTTTATCTCGACGATTACGAAATCGCCGTTATCAGAAATAACAAGCTCCAGATTAAGACAATAGAAAACGTAGCCACCAATCCTTATATCACTAAGCTCGAAATGGAGCTGGAGGCTATCGAAAAAGGAGGTTACGAGCATTTCATGCTTAAGGAGATTTATGAGCAACCTAAGTCAATTGCAGATTGCCTGAGAGGTCGTCTGGACGCAGCATCAGGTCGATTAGTGCTCGGGGGTTTAAGAGATTACATGAATAAGTTTCAGAATGCAGAGAGGATCATCATCACTGCTTGTGGAACCTCCTGGCATGCAGGGTTGGTAGCGGAGTATCTATTCGAGGAATTTGCTAGAGTACCGGTAGAAGTCGAATACGCTTCTGAGTTCCGATATAGAAATCCTGTACTTAGCGAAAAAGACTTTGTGATTGCGATTTCCCAATCAGGGGAAACTGCGGATACACTTGCCGCAATTGAGCTGGCCAAATCTAAAGGAGCTACCATTTTTGGAGTTTGTAATGTAGTTGGGTCATCGATTCCTCGTGCCACTCATGCAGGATCCTACACTCACGCAGGCCCTGAAATCGGTGTGGCTTCTACGAAAGCATTTACCGCCCAGATTTCAGTTCTCGCAATGATGGCTATGAAACTTGGGTATCAAAGAGGAACGCTTCCTGAAAACCGCTACATCCAATTACTTCATGAACTGGCAGCGATTCCCGCCAAAGTAGAAAAGGCGCTTCAGTCAAATGAGAAAATAAAGGCAATTGCCGCAGAATACAAAGATGTCACGAATGCGCTTTACCTGGGTCGTGGTTACAATTTTCCGGTTGCTTTGGAGGGAGCGTTGAAGTTGAAAGAGATTTCTTACATCCATGCAGAAGGCTACCCTGCGGCAGAAATGAAGCATGGCCCTATTGCTTTGATTGACGAGGAAATGCCAGTTATTTTCATTGCAACTCAGGATAGCTCTTACGAAAAACTTGTTAGCAATATACAGGAAGTAAAAGCGAGAAAAGGTAAAGTAATCGCGGTAGTGACAGAAGGTGATACAAGTGTGAAAGCTTTGGCTGATCACGTTATCGAAATTCCGGCAACACATGAAGCCTTCACTCCTTTGGTCGCAGTGGTTCCACTTCAATTACTTTCGTATCACATCGCAGTCATGAGAGGATGTAACGTGGATCAACCGAGAAATCTGGCGAAATCAGTTACAGTAGAATAATAAAAAAGGCTTCATTTAGAAGCCTTTTTAATTTTGGGAGGACCGATTTCCCAGGTATTAACTCCGGATTTTATAGCAAAACGAGCATTGGAATATGTTTTTCAATCACATCCACAGACGGGTGAGTACATCTCATAACAAGCCGTTTTTTCATTGATTTTATCAGGATCAATACAAT
>VFKK01000029.1 GCA_009885605.1 Cyclobacteriaceae bacterium
TACAAGTCAAAAAGCCAGAGAAATTCTCGAAAAACAAAACATCAAATTAATTACTTGGAGGGAAATCGGTAAAACGCTTTAACCTTTGAATCCAAAACAAAAACGCATGCGTCATTCTTTTCTTTTTCTGGCTGGTCTTATTGCCGTCAGCTTTTCCTGCCAAACTCCATTAAGTCCTGAATCAGAAATTTTTGAAAGTCTTCAGGATCTGAATGGACTTTCGGGCAAAAAGGATTACCTGGCTTCTCCTTTTGTCGCAGCCGGAGATCGAGTTTACCTGATCGGTCATCAAAATGGCACTTTCCCGGATTTGGGATGGCATGTGGAAGGAGAAATGGGTGGGATCTGGCTGCATCCTATCAAACTGATGGATGGATTCACCGCTTCGATTGAGTCTGATGGAACCTCTTTTTGCCTCGATCAGGCCAGTTCCTTTACCAATTACCCTTTTGCGAATATTCATCGATTTGATAATCCCGAATCAGGAATTGAGGTTGAAAGACTGCAGTTTGTTCCTGATGGAAAGGAGGGAATGACAATTCTTTTTCGCATCAAAAATGTGGATAAGTCTGCAAAAAGCTTTGACTTCACCTTTCGGGGATATACTGATTTGATGCCGGTTTGGCTTGGTGACCGCACAGAAATGATTGATCATCCTGACGATATTTCCTTCGATGAAATGACCAAAGTCTTCACAGGAAAGGATCAGGGAAATGATTGGTTTGTAGTCTGGGGAAGCTCACCCCAATTTCAGATTAACCCAACAGAACAAGGTTGCGCCATGCAGCCTAAAGGGCTCGGAAATAATGCGGGTTTCTCCACTACCCTCAGTTTGGAAGCAGGACAGGAAATCATATTCCCGGTTTTTATCGCAGGTTCTACCGAAACTGAAATCAAAGCTCTTGAAAATTTGGCCTCCCTCAGGGAAGGACTATTAACGGATTGGAATTCAAAAAAGGATCGATATGCCAATCTTAAAACACAGGCAGAGATTCAGATTCCCGATGCAGAATTGCAGTTGGCTTTTGAGTGGATCAAATACAACACAGACTGGCTGGTCAGGGATGTTCCTGGAGTAGGACGAGGATTTGGAGCGGGATTACAGGATTATCCCTGGTGGTTTGGAGTGGATAGCGAATACACCATCAAAGGTTTGATTGCCACCGGAAGGAAAGATTTGGTTTACAGCACGATTGAATTGATTCATTCCCTCTCGGAAAAGGAGAACGGAAACGGAAAAATCATTCATGAGGTAAGCACAAATGGCGCGGTCTTCAATCCGGGCAATCTGAACGAGACTCCGCAATTCGCATCCATGATTTGGGAAGTCTACCGATGGACCGGAGATAGGGAATTCCTTGAAAAATACTTCCCAACTATCGAAAAAGGATTAGTCTGGCTGTTAGAAAATGACACCGATGGAAATCTGGTCGCCGACGGTTACGGCATGATGGAAATTCACGGACTTGAATCAGAAATGATTGATGTGGCTGTTTACTCGCAAAAAGCATTTTCAGATGCTGCTCTGATGGCAGAAATCCTAGGGAAAAGCGAGTTGGCAAAAGATTACCAAAGCAAATCCAATGCATTGAAGGTCACCATCAATTCTGATTTCTGGGTTCCGGAGTTTGGGTCTTATGCTGATTTTATCGGAACGGCAGTAGATGCACTTGCTCTAATCGATGGAGCAATTATCCGAGCGGATACGCTGAACAAACCTTGGGCAGTGGAAGAATTGAAAGCCACAAAAGCGAAGTTATCCACATACCCTAAAACCCAGAAACAGGGGTTTGTTTTGTATCATAATTGGGTTGTAAATACTCCAATGGAAATGGGAATTGCAGATCATGAGAAAGCGAAAATTGCCCTGGAAACCGGAAGAAAATACACGAATCCATTTGGAATGTTTGTCACTGGAATCGATCGGGATGAAGCTGCCGCCAATGAAGATGGTTCCTTCACTGGAAGCAAAATGTTTTCATATACAGGTGCGGTGATGACATTACCAACCGGTGTTCAGGCGATTGGAGAAAATAAATACGGAAATCCGGATGCAGCTCTCGACTACCTGAAGCGAATAACGCGGAGTTTTGGGTTTGCTCTTCCGGGTTCGATCTATGAAGTTTCTCCTGATTACGGGATGTTTACACAAGCCTGGAATATGTACAGTTTTGCAGTTCCTCTGATCAACCAATTCTTCGGAATACAGCCGGATGCCGGGAATAGAGTGATTTATATTCGTCCTCAGATGCCTACTGATTGGGAAGAAGCATCCATTCAAAAAATAATCATCGGAGACAATGAAATCAGTCTAACTTATGTGGATAAGTCCGGCCTTCGATCAATCGAAGTGAATCAAACCCAAAGCAAATGGGGGGTTTCCATTGAGATTCCGGAAGAGTTTTCGAAGGTAAAAGTCTTGGGAAAAGAAGTAAACTCAGACACCAAAGATGGCTACCGAAGAATCTTGATGACTGGCAAAAAGATGAGAGTGGAAGCGGAAAAGTAGTTCCTAGAGATTCAACCAATAGTTCAGCTTCAGCACCAAAGACCGCTGCTTTGGCATAAAGTCTCCCGGGAAATAATTGTCGGTGTAAACCAGAAAGAAGTCAGAAGCGGGCGCATATCTCCACTGTAAACGAGTGTTGATATTTAAATTATCGATCTGATTGTTGTATTGGACGAAGGTAGTCCAAAACACACTTTTTGAGAATGTGAGATCAATTCTGGGTCCTACCAGAATCAAATCCGCATCACTTTGCGGTTGCGGAAGCCGGATTCGTGCATAGTTGAAATTCATGGAAACATTGGCTGTGTATCCGATACGGACAGCCATTTGACTTTGGATCCGCTGGAAGTTTCCCGTAAAATATTGCCCTCCTTCTGCTTCAAGCATCACATTAAACCGGTTTCTTGGATTGCTTTTGTATTCCACGCCGATCGTTTTGGTATTGTAATCAGAGCCAGCAGGAAGGGGTTCTCCTCCTGTTCGGGTTGGATCAAAATCATTGAACAAATACACATATCGGTTCTTCTGTTTGATTTCCAGTTCGGAGAAAGAGTTAAACTTGAATAGATAACCCAAGTTGATATCACGATCGGTGGTTCCCAAAGTTTCATTCCAATATCCCTCAAATTCCAATTTCGGACCATGTCGGTTGATGCTTCCTGATTTTGGATAAAGAAGGTAGGACACTTCGGGATTCAACCTCTTAAAATCAGCTCTCGGTAAATAACCAACTTCTGGATTAAAGTCCTTTCCGATATCCTGATAGCTAAAGGTCCAGTTCCAATGCAAGTCACTAAACAGAAGGTAAGCATTGAAAGAATAAGGTTTTTCAGTTTCAACAGATTCAAAAGTTCGGTGGTAAAAGACTTTTCCTGTCCAGCGGTTATCTGCAGAAGCCAGGTTAAAATCTGCTCCCAAAAGTCTGTTGTAAGCCGCTGGGTCAAATAGCTGCTGGAATTCATCAAGTGGCAGAGACTCCCGATCCACGAAAATCAAACCGATATTCGATCGGGTGAATATTTTCTTTTGGACAGCCAGCACGCTGAAATTTTTTCCTACAATTCCGGCCCTTTCATCGGAAGCGGTTTGCATATTGAGCAAACCAACCCTCCAGTTCTCATTCACTTTCCCACTTAATCTGGCTCCGTAGATAATCTTACTTTGGACATTTTGACCCGTGGCTGAGTCGATGTCCACGCCGATTCTTCTGGAGAAAAAAGGACGCGAGCGCATCTGTCCAAAGCTGTCGAACAAGTCCGCATTTTCAAGAAAAAACTGTCGGCGCTCCGGGAAAAAGATTTCAAATCGATCCAGATTAGTCACTTGCTGATCTACTTCTACCTGCGAAAAATCCGGATTGAAAGTCAAGTCAAGATTCATTGCCGGACCGATTCCAATTTTAGCATCTCCTCCAAAAGCCGGAGTCAATGGCTCAGTAGTTCCTTCGATGAAATTTTTGGACGTTCGGGCGGCGGTGTATGGAATCAGGGAAATGTTGGCCGAAGTTTTCTTAATAGGTTCTTCGAAAATCAATTTTTGGCCGAATGCTAAAGAAAGGATCGGAAAATTCCTCGGAACAGGAGACCACGTGCTTCGCTCGCCTAATTCACTGTCGATTCGATAGAAATTTGCATTCCAGTTTTGTGCTTCGTCATTGAAGCGGATCGTGGAAAGCGGAATGATAAGCTCGACTTGCCAGTGACTTTCAAAGATTTTTGCTTCAGAATACCATTTATTGTCCCAAGCCAAACTGAGGTCTTCTGATCGCGAACCTCCATTTGAAATCAATCCTTCTCTCTGAACTCCATAAGGATTGATCCCAAATGAAAAAGCATTGGTTTTGTCATTGAAGGTGTCCAACACAAAAACAATTGCATCATTTTGCTCTCCCCGGAAATCCCTCCGCAGGGAAGTGGAAACATATTTTCTTGGCCCCAGATTTTCCATCACCGCAGCGATGTAAAGGTTATCATCGTCAAAAGCGATTTTTACTCTCGTTTTGATTTTTGACAAGGATGTGTCAGAAGGAAAATATTGGGTAAAATCCCCATTCCAACCTTCTGAATTGGTCCAGATTTGCTCATCCAGCACTCCGTCAAGAATGATCGGTTGTTTTAATTTAAACGCAAATGCATTTGGTCTGGCCTCCGGTACTTCCTGCGCAAAGGATGAGGAAACGAAGAGAAAAAATACCGCACTAATAATCTTGTACATAGGTTGGAGAATCCGATGCAAAAATATTCTGGAACACCGATCTCTTGGTTGGAATTATACCAATGGTAAAATATCGGTTGATACCTTAATTAAGATTGTTTGACTTCCCTCAAAAAGTGTCAGAACGAGTTTCCCTGGGCCTCCATTTCTTTATATCTTACTTATGAATCCCCACATCCAACCAGATTGGTATATGAAAGCTTCCTTTTATTCATTGATTATTTTTTTCACATGCCTGGTCCTATCGTGTAACCCCAAACCTCCTGAAAAACCTAATGTTCTATTCCTTTTTGCAGATGACCAAAGGGCCGATGCATTAGGAATGGCAGGCAATGAAAATATCCGGACTCCCAACATTGATCAGCTGGCCAGAGAAGGATCCCGATTCACCAATGCGTATGTAATGGGAGGTCACCATGGCGCTATTTGCGCACCAAGCAGGGCCATGATGCTTAGTGGAAAAAGCCTTTTTCATGTATATGACCGATTGGATGGAGTAGAAACTATGCCGATGTACTTTGGGCAAAATGGCTACACTACCTTTGGCACTGGAAAATGGCATAATGAAAAAGTAGCTTTTGAAGCAAGTTTTCAAAAAGCCAAAAATGTGTTCATTGGAGGAATGGGTGACCATTTCAATATTGCAGTCAGAGATATGGACTCCACTGGGGTGCTGGGTGAACCAACCAAAAAGGGATTTTCAACTGACCTTTTCTCAGAGGCTGCTATTGGTTTTATTGAAGAATATGCAGAGACAGACCGGAGCAATCCTTTCTTCTGCTACGTAGCTTTTACAGTACCCCATGACCCATATTCCCCATCTCCGCCTTATTTAGATAAGTACCCCGACGGGACAATTCCCTTGCCGAAAAATTTTATGCCCTTGCATCCTTTTGCATTTGATGATATGACCGTTCGGGATGAAAACCTTACTTCATGGCCAAGAGATCCAGCAATAATTCAGTCTATTTTATCGGATTATTATAGTTTGATCACCCATTTGGATGATCAGGTCGGAAATATCATTGAAGTGCTCAAAAAAAACGGACTTTACGAAAACACCATCATCGTTTATGCAGCAGATAATGGCCTCGCCGCGGGAAGCCACGGGCTTTTGGGAAAGCAAAATCTCTACGAGCACAGCACCAAAGTACCGTTGATTTTAAAGGGCCCAGGAATTCCAAAAGACACTGAATTTGATGCCTTGGTTTATCTCTATGATTTATATCCAACACTTTCCGAGTTAGTGGGATTGCCCCAGCCTGCAGGAATCGATGGCCTGAATTTGGTTAATGTCCTGAACGGATCTGTCAATGAGATCAGATCTTCTTTGTTTACAGCATACAGGCATACAGTCAGGGCTGTCCGAGATAAAGAATGGAAATTGATCCGGTACCCGGAAAGGGACTTCACCCAACTCTTTCACCTTCCTTCAGATCCCTATGAGTTGAAAAACCTGGCAAACACCACAGAACATAAGACTAAGGAGGCTGAACTTATGTCCTTATTAAAGGATTGGCAACAAGAGACAGGCGACACTGCGAGATTGACAGCAGACATCATTCTACCTTTGAACTATGACTACAAAACATTGATGAGAAAACCGGACCAATGGCAACCCAAATACACGCTCGACAAATACTTTGGTGTAAAAATTCCTTAACCGAAAATGCATGTCGATTTGAAATCAACATGTAGCGACTGAAAAATAAAGACCCTATCAACTCATAATTGACCTGAAAATAGAACCTGATTTAAGGATGTTGGTATCGTTGATCTTTAGAAAAGAGTTTCCTGAGGATTTCCAAAATCAAATCAATACGATTAATTGCCTTTTCTAAAGAATAGCTTTGTCCCGTCGCAAGTATCCCAGGTTCCGATCATTTGACCGGTAACATCGATAAAATATTGCTCTCTTCCCTGAAAACAACTGTGGATCAATAAATTTTTGGGCGTCACAAAATTAAATGTGATGGTGGTTCTGTCTCCCAACGTGCCCTTTTCGAAAGTCCCTTTAAGTTCATTATTGCCCACTTTTTTAGTGAATTCTCCTGTCGCAAAAAGCGTGTAGACATAAGCAGAATCCTGAACAGCAACAATCCCCGGAGTTTTAGAAAATGGGATGGAATATCCTGCAAGTTTCCATTGCTCAGCAGTATTTAACGGATCCGGCTCATCATTAAAGTCACATGAAAAAGCAAAAAATGAGATCAGAGCGAAGATGAATAGTTGTTTCATGGGAGTATTGTTCAAAATGAAAAGAATGATTTTTAATCATTTGAACAATTATTTTGCCAGCTTGAAACACAGCAGAAGAAACTTGAGATCAAAGATCAGATAAACCTTCTTTCAAATCTCCTGAACAGTGTTTTCCAACACGCCTATTCCGTCAATTCCTATCCGAACTTTATCCCCTTTTCCCAGCGTGAAATCATCGGGAACGACTCCTGTTCCGGTCATCATAAAGCATCCTATCGGAAAAGAATTTCCACGGAAAAGCCAGTCTGCCAATTCCTGAGGCTTCCGCTTCAATTGAGTGAGTGCCGTTTCCCCTGCGAAAGCCAATTTCTCATCTCTGAAAATCTCTAATCGTATTTTCGTTTCGGCTGGAAGAGCTTCTTTTTGAATCAAAATGCAGGGGCCGATCGCTGCGCAACCCAGGTAAACCTTAGCCTGAGGCAAATAAAGCGGGTTTTCTCCTTCAATGCTTCGGCTGCTCATGTCGTTTCCGACAGTATATCCCTGGATCTTTCCTGAGGGAGAAATCAATAAAGTGAGTTCTGGTTCCGGCACATCCCAAGTGGAATCTTTTCGAATATTCACTATTCCGCCGGGAGGGGAAACCCTGCTTGCTGTGGCTTTGAAAAACAACTCCGGTCGATCCGCACTGTAAACTTTATCGTAAAAATCTGCTCCTCCTGAATCCTGAGATTCTTCCATTCTGGCCGTCCTGCTCCGGTAATACGTCACTCCGGCAGCCCAGATTTCCTGATTCCCCATTGGTGCCAAAAGGCCTTCGGCTTTCAATTCTTCGGACTTTTCAAAAGTAATTTTCTCCCAATGAGCTGATTCTGATTTCAACAATTGTGGCAAATGCTCTCTTCCCAGCAACTGATCCCAGTCCAGTTCGGGACCAAGGAAGATGCCGTCTTCATATTCTAAAAGTGTTCCGGAAGTCAGTTTGTAAAGTTTCATAGGTTTGATGGGTTTTTATTACCCCGTGAATTTATAGAAATAATCTGCTTCAACTAGGCGGACTGAGTTTCGAGATTAAAAAGTTTTCAAATCAATCTAAACAAGGCTTTGAAAGGAAGGAAAGCAAGATTTAAGCAAATTTCTAAACCCATTCTTCACCGTGCCTGACTTTTTAATTTTTGAATGAATTGTTTGAATCAAACTTTTCGCTTGTACATTTGCCTTCAGATCATAAGGGGTGCCTTAATATTTCGGGCTGAGATCATACCCATAAGACCTGATCCGGGTAATGCCGGCGAAGGGAAAATGAACAAGCATAGTAAAAAGTAAAACCTGTAATCCGAAGCGGTACCCTTCGGCAATTTCTTTTGTTTTCTGCTATGCAAACCGGGTAAACTATCACGGAAAACTCCCCCTGAGTTTTCTAATGTTTAACTCAAACTTCCCGCGAGGGATCAATTATTAATGAAAAATCTATTCTTAAGCCTGGCTTTTTGGCTGGCCTCAATTTCTACATGGGCACAAGAAAGCCTGAGCGGAAAAGTACTGGATGCCCAAACCGGAAATCCCTTAATCGGAGCGTCCGTTTGGACAGAAAACCTTGGTCGTGGAGCTGTCACAGATGAAAACGGTGCATTTACAATCACAAAACTTCCAACCGGAGAAATCCAATTGCGCATTTCTTATTTGGGTTTTGATGCTTTCCGCAAGACGGTTTCAGTCCCTTATTCAGGCGAACTTGTCATTCACCTTCAGTCAAAAGATCTACTGACTGAGGAATTTATCGTCTCCGCAACAAGGGCTTCGGAAAGCACTCCGACGACCTTCACGAGTGTGGATAAGTCTGAAATCGCCAAACGAAATTTGGGACAGGACATCCCAATTCTCCTCAATTTTACTCCTTCCGTGGTTTCTTTTTCGGATGCCGGAGCAGGCGTAGGATACACCGGACTGAGAATCCGCGGATCGGATCAAACCAGAATCAATGCCACTGTCAACGGTATTCCGCTCAATGATGCAGAATCACATGGGGTTTTCTGGGTAAATATGCCTGATTTTGCTTCCTCTGTGGATAACATTCAAATCCAGCGGGGCGTCGGAACCTCCACAAACGGGGCGGCAACTTTTGGCGCGAGCCTGAACTTCCAGACTGACACCCGACAGGATGAAGCCTATGCACAAGTGGACAATGGTTTTGGGTCCTTCAATACCTGGAGACATACGGTGAAAGCAGGAACAGGATTGTTGAATAATCGCTTTGCTGTGGATGCTCGCCTTTCAAAAATCACATCGGACGGTTATGTGGATCGAGCTTTTTCAGACTTGAAAAGCTTCTTTGTTTCGGGGGGATATTACGGTGAAAACAGCGTAATCAAGCTGAACATTTTCTCAGGTGCA
>VFKK01000028.1 GCA_009885605.1 Cyclobacteriaceae bacterium
CTCCGGGCGATGGAAATGGGCTTCAGGTTCATCCATTGAAAGCTTTCACAGTCGGGGGACTGAACTGCTGGGAAAACTGGATGCCTCTTACACGAACAGCCTTGTATGGTTTGGGTGAAAACCTGCACATTGCCGTTTGGCCGGGAGCGGTAAGAAATACTGAAAATATCACCCGGATGATTGCCCAAGAATCAAGGTCTTTTGTCATTTCTGTATCCAGCCTGATGCATAAATCTGATTTCCCGGCTGACACTCCGCATCTGGATTTGATCCTTGCCGAGTGTCCTGAAGTATTGGCAGATGGAGGTTCTTGCATCGCCGGACCTGACGGAAAGTGGATACTGGAGCCTGTTGCACACGCCGAGTGTTTGCTGATTGAAACGATCGATTTCAATCGGGTATTGGAGGAGCGCCAAAACTTTGATTCTGTTGGACATTATTCAAGGCCGGATGTTTTGCAATTGAAAGTGAATAGGGAAAGGCAGACGAGTGTGCGATTTGAGTGAGTTTGGTTTTCGGACTTTGGATTTCGGGTATTTTTTAATTTGAAGCCAATATCCCTCAATCAGACTTTTCCGTTTGAAAACTCAATCTCAGGAAATTGGAAAGGCCTGATATTTTCCTCAATTTCAGGACACAATTTTCCTTTCAGTTATGAATAAATTTGGTTTAGGATTTCTCATCGCATTGGTATTGATTGGTAGTGTTTGGTTTTTTTACCAATCCTATCAGGAGCGAGAAGAGCTCAAAGCAAGTTCGGAACTGATCCAAAAGCAGATCCAACAAGTCGGTAAACTGATCGTGACTGAAGGATATTATTCCAAAGTTTTCACATTCAAAAACTCTCAAAATCTCTTTTTAAATCTTTGGACCTCAGACAAAAAAGCCTTGGTCGTGGTAAATGCAAAGGCTACTGTGGAGTATGACTTGAGACAACTGGAAGTCGAAATCGACGAGGCAAGGAAAACACTCATCCTGAAAAAAATTCCCGATCCCATCCTCAACATTTACCCCGAAATAGAATACTACGATGTAACGCAGGATTATTTCAACTCTTTTGAAGCCAATGACTATAACAAAATCAAAAACTCGGTCTCTGCCCAAATCAGAACTCAGATAGAGAAGTCGGATCTGATGGAAAATTCAAGGGAAAGACTGATGGTAGAACTGACCAATCTCTATGTCCTAACCAACTCGATGGGCTGGACACTAATGCATGAAGAACAGGTTATTCAGAATCCGGAGCAGTTGGAGCTCATCAAGAAATAGAGGCCTCCGGATTTCCCTCAGCAGCTACTATTCCAGGCATTTGCGATTCCTTATCAAAAAAATCCCGCAGAACTCTCGCCTATTGAAAGCCCTGCGGGAAAATAAATCTTATATCTTAAATCCTAAATCTTAAATCCTTACGCTCCTCTTCCTTTTGCCTGAAGTGGGATGTCCACCAAATCCTGAACCTTCACCGGCTTTCCGGTTTCGATGCTGTTTCTGGCTGCGATTCCCACTAATATAGACATCGCTCCGTCTCTCGACCCGGCTGACTGTCTCCATGGATCGGCTACAGTCGGATCTTTGAAAAGCTTGTCCTTCAATCGGGCATCTCCTCCACCGTGACCACCGCCACCCTGAGGAACGATGATTATTTCTCTTTCTCCAAAATTCTTGGTCAGGTGGATTTCATCCTCGACTTTTTCTTCCCAAGGCTGACTTTCTTTGATCCAGGCTTCCAATCGGCCTTTGGTTCCGTTGAATGCAATTCTGTAACCTTCGTAAGGGGAATAGGTGGTCAGGGAATAGCTGACCTGAACGTTGTTTTTGTATTTGATCTGCACCGCCATTTTATCAAAAATGTCAATGTCCTCGCGGAAGACACATCCATCCCGATAGTAGCCGTCATGCTGCTCATTATTGACATAAAGATCCATGTAGCTCTTACTCTTAGTGACATCCCAATAGAAATCACAATCAATTTTGTGTGCGCAGCTTCTGCAATTTTTCCCGCGGAATGGTCCGTTTTTTCCATAAAACTCAAGCGAGCCGTAGGCAAAAACTTCCTCCGGATCAGAATCAAGCCACCAATTCAGCAAATCAAAGTGGTGGGTAGATTTGTGTACCAAAAGCGAACCTCCGTTTTTCTTGTAACCGTGCCATCTTCGGAAGTAATCGGCTCCATGGGAAGTATTCAAATACCAGTGAAAGTCAACCGATGTGACGTCCCCTATTTCCCCTGCACGAAGCAACTCATAGAGTTTTTGACGATGCGGAGAATAGCGATAGTTGAATGTCACGATGAGTTTCTTTCCTGATTTGCGCTCCGCATCGAGGATGGATTGGCACTTGAACTCATCCGTAGTCATTGGTTTTTCGGAGATCACATTGATTCCGGATTCAAGGCCCTTGATGATAAATTCGTGGTGGGTGCTGTCCATCGTAGTCACAATCAGGACATCCGGTTTGGCTTCAGTGAGCATTTTATCAAAATCGGTATAAACAGGGCAATCCACCCCGATAAATCCTTTTGCATAAGTAGCTCTTCCTATATTCTTATCGCAAAGTCCAACGAAAGTGATTTGCTCATCATAGACGCGCTTCACATCTCTTCCAAACATTCCCGTTCCTCTGGATCCGGTTCCGACGAGCGCTATTTTCATTTTTTCTCCGGGCTTGTCCCAAAGATTAAGTGCCTCCGACACTGGGTGAACGAACATGGAACCCGCGAGGAGAGCGCCTGATTTGGCAAGAAAGTCCCTTCGGGAGGATTGTGGAATAGTCTTCATGGTATTTCGGGTTAATACTTACAAAAAGGAATATAGTAAAAACTGAAAAAAATCCCCCTGAAAATTACGGAATCGATTTTTCCAAAGGATTAAGGGTAAATAAACCGTCGTTTAGAGTCGAATTCCAGTATTTTTGAAAAGTGGATTCTTTGAGCATGGACAGGACAATTTCATTTCGCGGGCTTTTCCGCATCAGCAGACCTGTCAATCTGCTCATGGTTGCATTTGCACAGCTGATGACCGCATATTTTTTGATAGAAACAACCAATCAGGGACTTCCCGTGCTATTGGATTTCAGACTTTACCTGTTGGTTCTTTCGACCATAATCATTGCAGCTGCAGGATACATGATCAACGACTATTACGATGTCAAAATAGATTATGTGAACAAACCTCATGAAGTAGTTGTCGGAAAAGGAATCAAACGCAGAGTGGTGATTTTCCTGCATTCCATCTTCAATTTCACAGGAATACTCCTTGGGTACTTCGTCTCTCCTGAGGTCGGTTGGATCAATTTTGGTGCGGCATTTTTTCTTTGGCTTTACAGCAATCGACTTAAGCGGGAGCCTTTTATCGGAAATTTGACGGTGGCTTTTCTAACGGCTACAGCAATCTTTCTGGTTGGGTTTTATTACCAAAAATCAGAATTAATGATTCTGACTTATGCAATTTTTGCTTTTTTCTTAAATCTGATCCGGGAGATCATCAAAGACATCGAGGATCGGCCTGGAGATCGGAAACACGGCTGCCGAACTTTGCCCATTGTTATCGGCTTCCGCAAAACAAAAAATGTGATTTTCATTATTGCAATTGGCTTTGTTTGTTCGATTTTGATCGTGACTTTCAAAATCAACAATCCCTTGCTCTACTATTATTTTGGAGCGATGGGGTTCGTTTTTTCATGGTTTATGTACCGGATATATCAGGCTGATCGAAAAAAGCATTTCTCGCAACTCAGTTCTCTGGCCAAAGTCATCATGCTGATCGGAACAATGAGTATGGCTTTTTTATAAAATCCTGGTTATTGGATTTTGCAAAATCTTCATCATTCGAAGTTCGAAATTCAACATTCGATATTTCATTTAGTTGTATTTCCATTCATGTTTTAATTAAAATCTGAGGGAGAATACTTCATATGACGGCTACGTCAAATTTTCGATTTTAAAAAGATCGAATATCGAATAATGAATGTCGAATAATGAAGACTTCTCATTTCGTATTTCCAAAAACGGCTTCTAAAAATTAGCGATTTGCTATCCAAAACTCTATTTTCATGCAAATTTTCCAATGATGCTGGACAGCAAACTTGTAGTCATAAAAGTCGGATCCAATGTTCTTACCCAGGACAATGGCTTTCCTGATTTGCTGCGAATGGAGAAACTCGCAGCGCAGATTCATCAGTTAACTTCAGCAGGAAAAAAGGTAGTGCTGGTGAGTTCCGGTGCGGTGGCTTTTGGTAGAAAAAGTATCACGCTACCGGAAAAGCTCAATCCTGTAATCAAAAAACAAATCTGGGCCTCGACCGGACAAATTCGCCTGATCAATCAGTATCGGGAATTGTTTCTAAAGCACAAGCTGGATGTAGCTCAAATTCTGGTAACGAAGGAAGATTTTCGCGATCGGAAGCATTTTCTGAATATGAAGAATTGCATTCAGGCATTGCTTCAGCAGGGGATTTTGCCCATTATCAATGAAAATGATACAGTAACGATCACCGAATTGATGTTTACCGATAACGATGAACTGGCAAGCCTGACTGCTGCGATGATCAATGCGGATACGATGATTTTACTCACAAACGTGGACGGTATTTTCACCGGAAATCCCTCCGACCCAAGTTCCCAACTTATTGAGAAAGTAGCCTCGTCGATGCCTGAAGTCTCTTCTTATATTTCCGCATCGAAATCTTCTTTTGGTCGAGGCGGAATGCTGACCAAATATGCCATGGCAAAGAAATCTGCAGAATTGGGGATTCAAGTCATTATTGCCAATGGAAAACGAGACCATGTATTGGGGGAATTTGCAGACAAGTCGCTTCGCTGCACTTGGTTTGAACCCCAAAAAGCAAAGCATAGTACCAAAAAATGGCTCGCCCATGGAGAGCAATATTATAAGGGAGAGGTCACCATCAATGAGGGTGCACGAGCTTCTCTATATTCCGAAGTGATTCGCAGCCTTTTGCCCGTAGGAATCATCGCCGTTGGAGGTGAGTTTTCAAAGGGGGACATTCTCCTGATTAAGGACGAAAAAGGTCAGAAAATCGGTTTGGGTCGTGCGGAATATGCTTTCAAACTTGCCGCTGAAAGAGTGGGACAAAAGAACCAAAAACCATTAATTCATTACGATTACCTCTATATTTTTGACCATGAGTGAGTACAGTCGAATCTTCGAAGAAGTAAAGAAAAGCTCCCGAAAGCTGACCGGAATTTCTGACCAAAAGGTCAATCAGATTCTGGAAGATTTGGCGGAATTGACTGTGCTGAAAATCCCTGCGTTGGTGGAAGCTAATCAACTAGATCTCGAAAAGATGGATTCTGATGATCCAATGTTTGACCGTCTTTTGCTTACTGAAGAGCGGATTGAAGGTATCGCAACGGAAATCATTCAGGTCAGTTTACTCCCTAGTCCCCTTCATCTTAAATTGGAGGAGAAAATGCTTCCAAACGGACTTTCTCTTGAGAAAGTTACCGTTCCACTTGGAGTGATTGGGATCATCTACGAAGCAAGACCAAATGTGACTTTTGATGTATTTTCTCTGGCGTTAAAATCCGGAAACGGTTTGGTGCTCAAAGGAGGATCAGATGCAAATTTTTCCAATCAGGCGATCATGAACCTGATTCATCAGGTGTTGGAAAAGCATGGAATCCCGGGTACTGCTTTCCAACTTCTTCCGCCTGATCGTACTGCGACAAAGGCTTTGCTTGAGGCAGTCGGGTTTGTGGATGTGATCATCCCGCGCGGAAGTCAGAGCTTGATAAATTTCGTGCGAGAAAATGCCAAAGTGCCTGTAATCGAAACCGGGGCAGGAATAGTCCATACTTATCTCGATGAATCGGGAGATCTGGAAAAAGCGAAAGCGATCATTTTCAACTCAAAAACCCGCAGACCGAGCGTATGCAATTCTTTGGATTGCCTCATCATCCATCATTCAAGAATGGGTGAATTGGAGGAATTGGTCAAGCCGCTTCTGGATTTTGGAGTAACTATTTATGCGGATGAAAGGGCATTTGCCAACCTGAAATCAAATCCGCTGGTTCAAAAAGCAGATGAATCCCACTTTGGAACAGAATTCCTGAGCCTGAAAATGGCAATCAAAACCGTAGAGAATCTGGATGAATCGCTGGATCATATTGCAACGCATTCCTCCAAACATTCGGAAGCCATTCTTTCTGAAAACCAAGAATCGATCGATCGATTCCTGCTGGAAGTGGATGCCGCAGCAGTTTATGCGAATGCTTCCACGGCTTTCACCGATGGAAATCAGTTTGGACTAGGTGCAGAAATTGGAATCAGCACCCAGAAACTCCATGCCCGTGGACCGATGGCGCTGAAGGAACTTTGCAGCTATAAATGGATTGTGCGAGGAAACGGACAAATCAGGAATTAAAGGTTTCGATTCTTATTTGCGAACGATTCCAGTCAGTTCTTCCGGCGTAAAAGACAACTCAGTGTACCCCATCACATACGGCCCGATCTCGTAAGGAATGTAGATCAACTTGAATTCACCATCCTTGTATCCCATTGCCCCGGGTAGGAAGAAGCCGGTTTCCGGGAGAAAAAATCCCTGATCTTCCAAACTCTTTCCTTCCCGAACTTCGTGATGTTTCCTGAAAGCTATTTCTGCTAATTCGAGTAACTTGGCTGAATCCAAAACCACCCGACCGGAACTCAGGTATTCGCCGGTGATTTTTTCAAAATTCATAAAAAACTGACTCGAATTAGGATGAGCTCCTCCGCTGTTATTGAACTCAGTGAAGAAAATGCTGAGCAAGCTGTCTGACTCATAACTCACTTTGGCATTGACCTCAATCGACCGTCCTCCCGGTGAATCGGGAAATTGATTCACAAAATCTTCATAGGAATTCAGGAACAATTGAGCATTGGCTTCTAGGGTGGGAGCGACTGAATCTCTGCCAAAATACAGAAGCATTTGTTGATCAATTGCGTCATTTATGTTGGATGCAATCTCACTTCCCTTGCCAATAGGCCAGGTAAAAGACACTGAAGCGCAAGACTCCCCAACACAAGTGTTTTTGACAAATTCCTGAGTGAAAAAAGTCAGTTCAGAATTCTTCTTCACCTGAACTGATTTTGGTTCGGAACAGGAGAAAAATGCCAAAAGCACTACAAAACAGGTTATTCTCATGCTTATTATGATTTCAGATTGCTAAAGAAAACACGGGTTAAATCTCTGGCAAAAGTCAAAGGACTCAAAGCCCCGCTTCTTACTTTTTCTTTTTCCGAGGCAAGCATTTGCCGGACCGTCGGATGATCGTGAAAAGCTTTCCCAAGGATAAAATTTACATGCTCGTCCAGCCATTTGAGTCGCTGATTGGCGCGATTCTGAACCAGGAAACCATTTGATTTTGTCTTCTCCTCGTATTTCAAAATCATTTTCCAAACCTCCTCAAGTCCTTCTCCGGTCATCGAGGATCCTGTCAGCACTGGAGTTGACCAGCCATTTTCACTCAACGGAAAAAGATGTAGCGCATTTTGGTAGTTGGCTTTTGCTTTCCCGGCTTCTTTAAGATTGTCTCCGTCAGCTTTATTGATCAAAACGCCATCAGCCATCTCCATGATTCCTTTTTTGATGCCCTGAAGTTCGTCACCGGCACCGGCAAGCATCAGCAAAAGGAAAAAGTCCACCATCCCTTTTACGGCTGTTTCCGATTGCCCCACTCCCACCGTTTCGACCAGGATCACATCAAAACCTGCAGCCTCGCAAAGCAACATCGCTTCACGTGTTTTGGCAGTCACTCCGCCCAAAGTCGATCCTGAAGGACTTGGTCGGATGAAAGCCCGCTTATCTGCAGAAAGCTTTTCCATCCGGGTTTTGTCCCCGAGAATACTTCCCTTGGTCATCTGACTGGAAGGATCCACGGCGAGCACGGCCACCTTTTTCTCCTGATCCAAAAGCA
>VFKK01000227.1 GCA_009885605.1 Cyclobacteriaceae bacterium
AAATCCTGACAGGAATCGCTGAATCTATCGGGGAAGCCGGAAATGAAGGTCCTCTTTGCGTAGCGATAGACAAGTTGGATAAGATTGGCTGGGAGAAAGTTCAAGAGGAATTGATCGGACGAGGCTTTGGACAGAGTTCCATCGAGAAACTAAGCCCATTGGTAAATCTGAAAGCAGATCAGGATGAGAAATTAGCCTTTCTGAAAAACTTCCTGGCGACCAGCGAAACCGGACTACAGGGGGTAAAAGAACTCGAAGATGCTTTTGCTATTCTTGAATCAATGGGAGAGGATCTTTCTCATGTAGAACTTGATATAATGCTTGCCAGGGGGTTGTCCTATTATACAGGTGCGATTTTCGAAGTGAAAGTAAATAAGGTATCGATCGGATCCGTCAGCGGTGGAGGCAGGTATGATAACCTGACCGGGGGTTTCGGATTGCCGGGAGTTTCCGGCGTCGGATTTTCCTTTGGTGTGGACAGATTGTATGACGTGTTGGAGGAGTTGGGATTATTTCCTTCGGAAAGCTTAAAAAGTACTGAAGTTCTCTTGACTCATTTTGATGAAAAAGGATTCCGATACGCGTTGGGATTACTTTCAAAATTGAGATCTGCCGGGATCCAGGCAGAGATTTATCCGGATATGACCAAAGTGAAAAAGCAATTGGAATACGCCACAAAAAAAGGAATCCCATTTGTCGGAATCTGCGGTGATCTGGAGATGGAAAATTCTACCATCGCTTTGAAAAACCTCGAATCCGGTGTACAGGAGTCCCTTTCTTTGGATGAATTGATCCGTAAGCTGAGCTAATCAGTCTACTTTGAAGATGGAATGGATTGGAATTATAATACCTCCTTTGAGTGATACAAAGGAATTTCCGACAGCCCAAATGGTCGTATCCACTTGATAAACCTGGTGGTCGGCAGACTCAAAAGTGAGTTTAACTTTCGATTGATGGAGATTGCCGAGTGATTGGGATCGGAAAAGGTCATTCAGTCTTTTAATTCTCTCCTCCGGATCTGTCAGAACCTCTCTCTTTGAAAAATTCAAATTTGGAATATCCTCTTTTTCTATGGTTTCTGCGGTAATCATGGCTTAGCGAATTGTGGGGAGATTGTTGAGTAGAATTTACGGAAAAATCGATAATGGAGTTTACTTGGGTGATAGACTGAAATATTATTCCGTGATCGGTGAGATTCCTGGTTATTTGTAAAGATTCATAACAACAACGTCACTGGTTTATTACTTTATATTTGTCAGGACTTTTAAATAAAAAATATGTTTGATCTCATGGGAATGATGGGCAAAGTGAAAGAGGCCCAGGCAAAAATTAAAGAAGTGCAGGCAAGAATGGTTCATTTGACAGCTGAGGGGGAATCAGGTGCAGGATTGGTGAAAGTGAAGGTGAATGGAGATCGCAAAGTTCTGAAGATTGAAATCGATGAATCCCTGATGACTCCTGCTGACAGAGAGATGCTGAGTGACCTGATAGTGGCTGCTACCAATATTGCCATGAATGCAATCGATGTGAAAATCAAAGCAGAAATGAAGTCCGCTACCGAAGGAATGATGCCCAATATTCCCGGAATGGATTTGGGAGGACTTTTCGGATGAAATCCTGTGCCATTGTCATACTCAATTATAATGGGGAAAAGATGCTCAAAACATTTTTTCCCTCAGTTTTTTCGCTGAGTACGTATGATGTGATAGTGATTGATAATGCGAGTACAGATTCTTCCGTTGATTTTTTGGAGAAAAACTATCCTCAGTTGAGAATTATCCGGCTAGCCGAGAATTTTGGATATGCCGGAGGCTACAATTGGGGCCTGGAGCAGCTAAAGGGCCAATTCGAATATTATATACTTCTCAATTCCGATGTGGAAGTGACAGCAGGTTGGGATTTTGATTTGATCTCCTGGATCCGGAAAAATCCGGAGTACTCCGCAATTCAGCCTAAAATCCTTTCCTGGCAAGACAAAAACAAATTTGATTATGCCGGTGCAGGTGGAGGTTTTTTGGACTCTTTGGGATATCCCTACTGCCGGGGAAGAATTTGGGACACGATCGAAACAGATCTGGGGCAGTATGATGATGCAATTCAGGTGGATTGGGCATCCGGTGCTTGCTTTGTGGTGAATGCTAACCATTTCCACCATTTGGGTGGGTTTGATGCTCACTTTTTTGCGCACATGGAAGAGATTGATTTATGCTGGAGAATGCGTCGCTCCGGCTGGAAAATCGGATATCAGGGGAAAGTTTCTGTTTTTCATTTGGGGGGAGCAACTTTAGACAGGTCAAGTCCGAGGAAGTTGCACCTGAACATTCGGAACAGCCTTTATATGCTTTATAAACTTGAGAGTCCTGCTAAGTTTCTCTTGATTTTTCTGTTCAAGGCATTGTTAGAAACTGCCGCAACCCTTTCTTATATCCTGGGCGGTAAGAAATATTTGGCCAAAGCGATAGTATCGGGCTATTTAGACTTTATAAAAAACAGGGGTTTGATTGAAAAATTCAATCCAGATAAATCAGCAACTACACTGATTCCAACTCAAAGCAAAGTCAAATTCGTGTTTTGGAATTATAAGATATTTGGAAGAAAAATCTATTCGGAGCTTTAATCGAAAAGAACAGGATTGTTCATCTTTCTAAAGTATTTCCGGATTTTCATCATCATAGCCATGGATACATAAAGAATCACGGGAGAACCCATCGTAATGAAGGAAGCGTAAATGAAGAAGAGGCGGATGCTGTCAATCGGGAAGTTTAATTTCTCCCCAAGTCGGTAACAAACCCCGAAGGCCCTTTCTTCGAAAAATAGTTTTAGCTTTTGCATGGATAGCGGTGGTATAGTAAGGACAAAATTAAGAAAATTGATTGAAGAAATTATAAATCATTATGTGTATTCGGATATCTGCACGATGGAAAGAAGCTTACAGGTTTTAAAGATGCGGAAATGTAACTCCCCCTTTAAAGGGGGTTAGGGGGATTTTTTCATTCAAATCCCAACTTAATTCGGTCACGTGCAACTGAGCGAGTACACAAATAAATCATAATGAATACTGGATTGTTTACGAAATTCTTCCTTTTGTTTCCATTTCTGATCCTTTTATGGTCCGATGGCTCAATAATGGTGCCCGAAAGTAATTTTTTAGAACACCTAAAGGTAAGTCCTTCGAAGCTGGAGTTTCACAGTGATTCAGTTCGATTTTCAGTGAAAGGCACCATTCCCATCCAATCTGCAATCAATCCACGGAATCCTCAACTTAAAATAATTTTAAATTCTTCAGATCAGTTTCTGGATTTAGGAGAAGTGGAATTGCGGAAGACAGTGGCCCATTACGAGTTTGAAGAATATTTTGTCCTTCATTATGCTTCCTGGATGGAAGGAGCATTTTTAGAAGCTCATTTCTTTCAAGGGAAAAAGAAATCCGAAATACCGAGTGAAAAGAAAATCCTTGCAAAGGGAGTCATCACCACTCCGTTGCTCGCCAAAATGGGAGTTGTAAATCCGGAAGGACTGATTCCCCAAATAGGTATTTATATCCCTACCGGGGTAATGAATGTGAGTAACTCGCGATCCGGGGAATTTTTGTTTCGCTTCGATCCGGGTTCCTCTTCCCTCAAAATGAATGAACCAAATCAAAAGTCACTTGGAGAACTGAAAACCTTCATCACCGAAAATCCCGTAATCGTTTCATTTAAAATTACCGGAATCCAATCTCCGGAAGTATCCGAAGGAAAAAACAGCAAATTGGGAATGGATAGAGCCTCAGTGATCCAGAAAAGATTAACTGCGGAAGGCATTGCTTTGAAAAGCGGCTTAGTGGAAATCAAATCAAGGTGGAACGATTGGTTTGATTTCAGGCTCTTGCTAAGAGATTACGGGAAAATTTCAACCCAGCGTAAGGATCAGTTTTATTCCATCTTGCTCAACGGATCAGATTATCTTACGCAAAGTCAACAGTTGAAGAAATTAACTGGTTTTGATCAGGTCTCAAGCGATTTGTTTCCAAAGCTACGTGCAACAAAAGTAGAAATTGTGGCTAAACCTGTACCAGGATTGAATCAGGATCAGTCTGCAAGATTGAAAGAAGCTTTGGAGAACAAGGGAGGCACCAACACTCTGGCTCAATTAGAATGGGCAATTGCAGGAGAGACATCCCCCAGATTGGAAGATAAAGCTGAAATTTACAGCAAAATGACCGAGCTTTTCAGATCCGCCTCGCCCTATAATAATCTTGCTGTTGTCAAAATGAGACAAGCTCAAAGAACCTTAGAGGATTCTGTAAAAGCAAAGCTTTGGGAAGATGCTTATCGATTGCTGGATCAGGCACTAAAGATTGAGGCCAATCCATACGTCCTCCATAATCAGGGGCAAGTCCTGGTCCTGCAGGGAAAAACCTGGGAAGCGTATAAAAAACTTTCAGATGCGTCGGTATTATCCAAAAACCCGGAATTCGTTAAATCCAATGAAAGTCTGAGAGGTGCTTTGGACATCATAAGAGGGGATTACAAACTGGCAATTCTCAGATTTGACCATGCTTACACCGAACCGGGAAATCTTTTTAACAAAGGCCTGGCCTATTTTTTAACTAAAGACTATGCGAATGCCAGTTTAT
>VFKK01000241.1 GCA_009885605.1 Cyclobacteriaceae bacterium
AGGAGGAAGTCAAAATGACTTTTGTTGGAAATGTCAGCGAATCTGTCAGGGAGTTTGTTCAGTCTGATTCCTGGTTATCGGGTCGGATTCATTTCGCAGGTTATGTTTCGCATCAGAATGTTTTCGGGTTTTATGAGGAGGCCGATGCGTTGGTTTTGATTTTGACAGACACTAAAAATGCTCAGGGAAATATCCCGGGAAAGCTTTTTGAGTATTTGGCAATTGGGATTCCTGTGCTGGCATTGGGGGATCCGAAGGGTGATTCCGCCACGATTTTAAATGACTCGGGTGCAGGAGAAGTAATTGCGCACATCGACTCTGATGCGATTCGAAAGAGACTAAGAGTAGTTTTTGAATCTGAGCAGCGAGAAGCTGATTCAAGCAATCTGGAAAAATATTCCCGTAAAAATCTGAGTCTTCAACTAGCCAAATTTCTGGATGAAAATCCCATTTCTTGATCTGAGTCGGATTGACAATGAGTTGAAAGAAACTTTGAAAGCCAAGTTTTCAGAAGTGTTGGATGCAGGTATTTTCTCCGGAGGAAAGGAAGTTGACCTACTTGAATCATCGATATCCAGGATCTTAAATTCACCTTTTTCCATTTCCTGTGCCAATGGAACTGATGCGCTCGAGCTTGCTTTGAGAGCATTAGACATCGGTACGGGAGACGAAGTGATCGTGCCGGCCATGACGTGGGTTTCCACGGCTGAAGCGGTGGTTTTGGTAGGAGCTAAACCCATTTTTGTAGATACGGATGAAAATGGGTTGATTTGTTCAGATTGGGAAAAGGCAATTTCCCCTCAAACCAGAGCTGTAATTCCTGTTCATTTATATGGGAAAATGGTCGAAATGGAGTCTTTACTTTCCAAAGCAAAATCCCATAGACTATTGGTGATTGAGGATGCGGCACAGGCGTTTGGAGCTTTTCAGAATGGGAAGGCAGCAGGTAGGTGGGGAGATATCGGTTGTCTGAGTTTTTATCCCACCAAAAATCTGGGTGCTTTGGGAGAAGCAGGGATGTGCCTGACTTCTTCTTCCGAACTCGCTCAGAGAATCAGATTACTGGCCAATCACGGTCAGCCCGTTCGGGATCAGCATGTATTGATAGGAAGAAACAGCCGGATAGACTCCATTCAGGCAGGATTTCTGAATGTGTTTTTGAAAGATTGGGAAGCAAATCTTGCCAATAGGAAAGCATTTGCTCAAATCTATTTGGAAGAACTTGCAGGTATCTCAGAAATCCGATTGCCTTCAGGGCTTGATCAACCGGATCATAACGCTCACCTCTTTGTGATTCAAACTAATCGAAGAGATGAATTGAAAGCTTTTTTGGCTGAAAGTGGAATCGGGACTGCGATTCATTACCCGATGATTTTGCCGGATATGAAGCAATTTAGAACCGAAGGAGATTTTATAAATGCCAGAAATTTAGCCTTTCAAGGTCTTTCAATTCCGTTGAACCACATGTTATCTTCCCCTGAAGTAAGAAAGATCGTGGATGATGTAAAATCTTTTTTTCGGTAAAGCTGATATTATAATCTTTAAAAGCTAAACAATAAACTTTTTGAAGCTATCAAGAAGTCATTCAAAAACAGAAGGTATTCAAATGAAATTTGATCAATTATTAGGCGTGCTTGTTGGCTATAAAAATTTCTTTTTCCTGATAGCGTTTTCACTTGGGTTTTGCTTTAAGATCAATGCGCAGGTTTCTCAAGTCACTATTTCAGGATCGGTTACGGAACAAAGCACAAGTAATCCCTTGGAATATGTGAATGTGGTTTTGCTGACCGAGGAGGATTCTGCATTTGTAAAAGGGATGGTTTCTGATGCAAGCGGGAGGTTTGTTTTCGATGGTATTAAGCCGGGATCTTACTTGATTCAGATTTCATTTATTGGATATCAGACACTGAACACACCGGTTTTTGTGGGGAGTTTAGCTTCGTTTTTAGATCTCAAGGAATTCAATTTGGTTCCGGATGTCAACGATCTTTCGGAAGTTACCGTGACGGGAAAGCAAGATGCGGTCGATTACAAGTTGGACAAAAAGACGTTTACTGTTGCCGAAAATATCAGCCAAAGCGGAGGTTCCGTGCTTCAGTCCATGCAAAATTTGCCAGGGGTAACCGTTCAGGATGGGAAAGTTTTGCTCCGGGGAAATGACCGGGTGATGATCCTGATCGATGGAAAGCAGACTGCGCTGACAGGTTTCAATAACCAGGCAGGACTTGATAATATTCCTGCCTCCTCGATCGAAAAAATAGAAATCATCAACAATCCTTCTTCCCGATACGATGCCAATGGAAATGCCGGAATCATCAACATCATTTACAAAAAGGAAAAGCAGGTAGGATTTAACGGAAAGGCAGGCCTGGCCGGCGGTTTGGGAGCCTTGTGGGGAAAAAAAGAAAATTACCCGGGTATTCGTCCCCAATACCAAATGACCCCCAAAATTAACCCCTCCCTTTCTCTTAATTATAAAAAAGACAAGATCAATCTATTTTTTCAGGGAGACTACCTGTATACCGAGACATTGAATAAAAATGAGTTTACCAAACGGGAGTACGAGGATGGCACAGTAATCAATCAGCAATTAAAAAGAAACCGTGATACCCATTTTGTGACGGCAAAGGCAGGCGTAGACTGGGAGCTAAACGAGAAAAACAGCCTTACATTTTCCGGATTGTATGGCCTCGAAAAAATCATCGACCGGGGAGATCAGCCTTTTTACAATGAAGACTTCAGTGAGTTGCTAAGGCTATGGCAATTTCTGGAAGACGAGGTGTTGACAACTTTCGCGGTTTCTGCTGCCTACCGCCACAAGTACGACCAACCAGGCAAGTTCCTTGATATGGGCTTGAATTATAGTTTCAACCGGGAGGATGAGAAGTATTTCTTTGACAATACCTTGACAGGGTTCTTTAGCAATGAGGCGTTTTTCCTGATTGCAGATCAGAATGTCTTTGATTTCAATCTGGATTTTACGAAGCCACTCAGATATGGGAAATTAGAGACAGGAATCAAGTTTCGTCAGCGATCTATACCTACGGATATGCGATTTTTTGCCAGTTCGGATACCTCGCCTTTGGACACCTTGGCAGATGGGCGAGCCACTTATTCAGAGATCATTCCAGCATTGTATGGGAATTATGTAATCGAAAAGAAAAAGTTTGATGCCGAAGTTGGGCTGAGATTTGAATATGTGGATGTAAAATACGAGGTAGATCCCAATCACAATACCTACGAAAGTGATGGCTACCAATATGCCCAACCATTTCCAAATGTGCGCTTGGGCTATAATCTTTCAGAAAACAATCGACTATCTTTTTCTTTCAACCGAAGAGTAGACCGTCCTTCAGAGGTGGATATCCGTATCTTTCCCAAGTACGACGATGCTGAAATCATCAAAGTCGGAAATCCTGGTCTCCAGCCTCAGTTTACCTCTTTGCTTGAATTGGGCCTTAAGAACAACTGGGAATCCGGATATTTCTATTCGGCCCTCTATCATCGCAGTACCAATCAGACCATCACCCGGATCGTTTCTCAAATGCCTGGAAGTAATTTGATTTATGCGATTTTCCAAAATGCAGACAAAAGCTACAATTCCGGATTGGAAATGCTTTGGTCACAGGAAGTCACCCCCTGGTTCTCCTTCAATTTGAACCTGATCGGGTACTACAATAAGATTGATGCCTTTACGGTCGAAAACAAATATCCTATCCCAAGTGCTATCACAGTGGGAGAGCAGGATATTTTCTCTGGAAATCTTAAATGGAATGGGGTAGCGAAATTTGCCAAAAACTATGATGCCCAGCTTTCGGCAGTTTACCTGGCGCCGGACCTTATTCCCCAGGGAAGAATTGACAGCCGGTTTTCTTTGGATCTGGGTATAAAACGAATGATCCAGAAAGGCAACGGAGAAATGTTTTTCAACGCCACCGACCTACTCAATACCATGGTAGTCAGAAAAGAAATCGAAGGCGAAACCTTCACACTCTACAGTTCTGACTATTACGAAACGCAGGTAATCCGGATTGGGTACAGCTATAAGTTTTAATTGGAAAGGTGAAATGTCAAAAATACTAATAGATTTTTTTCCTATTTTCCCTGATGGCTTGGACAAATGACCCGCTTTATGTCAGTGGAATTCTCTGTGGTTTGGTGCTCTTGGCATTTTGGCTGAGCAAATTCAAAGGCTGGAAGACCCTTGGTACCCCAATTCTGGTAATTATTATGGCAGCTATCCTGGCCAATTTCGGTTTAATCCCAACCGCCACTGCCGGAAATCCGGTTTACGACGGAGTTTTCCTGTATATGGCACCTTTGGGGATTTTCATCGCTTTGCTTGAAGTAGATCTGAAAAGCCTGAAAAATGCCGGGTTCCCCATATTAGCCATGTTTTTGATCGGTTCCATGGCAACGATAATCGGGATTCTGACAGCCTGGTTTTTGGTTCGCCCCCAAACCGAAATCGGACCTTTAGCAAATGCGATAGCGGGTATGTTTACCGGAACATACATAGGGGGAAGTATCAATTTCAACGCAGTTGCCCTGCACTACAAAGTCAATGAAAGCGGGAATCTTTATGCGGCCAGCACGGTAGTTGATAATTTGGTAGGAATCGTCTGGATTATTGCCACGTTGATTTTGCCAAAATACCTTCAAAAGCTTTTCCCAAGGAAAAAACTGGCATCTTCCACTCATAAGCCTTCCGTCAAAAAGGCCGATAAGGCAATTAGTATAACTTCACTTTCGGCTCTTTTTGGAATGGCGTTTTTTGGGATTTTTGCTGCCCGGACTATTAATGGTTTCTATCCCCAGATACCTGAAATCATCATTCTGACAACGATTGCTCTGGCATTAGCCCAGATTCCTCAGATCAAAAAACTCTCCGAGGCACACACAATCGGATACTTTCTGATCCTGATTTTCCTGGCGACTATAGGGACTCTTTGCGATATCAATTCACTTTTACAATCCGGAGACCTGGCCGTTACCTTATTTATGTTTGTAGGGCTGAGTGTTTTGATTCACGGTCTGGTAATTTTCGGAATCGGGACTTTATTCAAAATGGACTGGGATGTGATTGCAGTGGCTTCTCAGGCAAATGTGGGAGGAAGCACTACTGCAATCGCAGCTGCTGAAAGTTTGGACCGACCGGATTTGCTGATTCCCGGAGTGTTGGTAGGAAGCCTTGGAAATGCAATTGGAACCTATGCCGGATTTTTTGTAGCGGGAATACTGTAAGAGATAAGAGACAAAGAGATAAGAGACTAGAAATCGGAATTGATCAAAATCATACATCCAACATCTTAAATCATAAATTAAAAAACCCAAAATTAACCCATGGAATCAAATATTCTCACCGAAATATTTCTCCCGCTTTCTCTTGCCTTCATCATGTTTGGGATGGGACTTTCCCTCACTTTTGGTGACTTCAAGCGAATCTTATTATACCCCAAAGCGGTCACTATCGGGTTGATTAATCAGCTTGTATTTATTCCGATAGTTGCTTTTGGATTGATAATGGTTTTCGGATTGCGTGCAGAACTGGCTGTCGGTTTGATGATTCTGGCAGTATGTCCCGGCGGTGCCACTTCCAATCTAATCACTCACCTTGCTAAAGGAGATTCCGCCCTTTCCATTACCTTGACTGCGTTTTCATCGCTGATCACGGTGTTAACGATCCCGTTTTTGGTAAATTTTTCCATCCAATATTTCATGCCGGGAGGAGGGAAGGAGTTTCAGCTCAATGTATTTGGGACTGTGATCTCGGTAATTTTGATCACCGCAATTCCGGTTTTGATAGGGATGATCATCTTAAGTAGAACTCCAAATCTCGCCTTTAGAATTGAACCGATCTTCCGGAAGCTATCGGCAGTGTTTTTTGTAATAATTCTGATAGCGGCGATTCTTAAGGAACGAGAGAATCTACTTACTTACATTGTTCAGGTTGGACCTGTGGCTCTTGCTTTAAACATCGCAACACTGGTTATCGGCTTTTTCAGTTCGAGACTTCTTGGTCTTAGTAAAAAACAAAGCAGAACGGTTTCGATAGAGGCCGGAATCCAAAATGGAACGCTTGGAATTACGATAGCAGCTACCCTGATCGGGAATTCTCAAATGACAATTCCTTCAGCCATTTATGGGATTTTAATGTTTGGGACTGCGGGGATTATCATTTTTCTGGGACAGAGAGACACGGAATTGAAAGCTGAAAAATCGATCGATTGAAAAATCCGCTCCCAACTTCCCGTAACCTGATTTTCAGGTTCTCCCTTATTCTGTCTTTTATCTTATTCCTGACCTGGATTGGGTTGGTGATTTTCGCCGGTTTGGAAAGTTCGGGACTGGCTTTGGTACTGTTTTTTGGTTTGCTGGGTGTAGGATTTCAGGGTTATCCTCACCTCAAAGGATTTTCATTCCCCATTTTCATCTTCGGGGTAGTGGGGTTAGCCATGTTTTACCCTCAGTATTTTCAGGAATTCAGAGGTTACACCTTATCTAATCTAATTACACCGCTTATTCAGGTGATCATGTTTGGGATGGGAACATCCATGAGTCTGAGTGATTTTGCAAAAGTTGCCAAAAGTCCCAAATCTGTTTTAATTGGCGTTTCTGCACAATTTCTAATCATGCCCCTGATTGGTTTTGGACTTGCCAGCATCAGCGGATTACCGCCGGAAATTGCTGCGGGGATTATTTTGGTAGGTTGCTCTCCAAGCGGAACCGCCTCAAATGTGATGACCTATCTGGCGAAAGCCAATCTGGCACTTTCGGTCACCCTTACTTCCATGACCACTTTGCTCGCACCAGTTATGACGCCTTTGCTGATGAAATTCCTCGCAGGTCAGTTTATCGAAATTGACCTGCTGAAAATGATGTGGGACATAGTCAAGATGATTATCCTTCCAATCGGGGCAGGTTTGATTTTTAATAAGCTGCTCAGAGGAAAATCTGCTTGGCTTGACAAGGCAATGCCTGTTGTTTCTATGCTGGGAATTGCATTGATCATACTGGTCATTACTGCTGCCGGACGAGACAGCTTGCTGGAGATTGGGCCTTTATTGATCCTTCTGGTGATGATTCACAATCTGAGCGGGTACGGGTTGGGTTATGGATTTGCAAAACTTTTTGGATTGGATGAACGAGATTCGCGTACGCTTGCCATAGAAGTCGGAATGCAAAATGCCGGCTTAGCTTCAGGTTTGGCTAAAGCTCTTGGGAAAATTGCAACAGTCGGTTTGGCCCCGGCTGTGTTTGGCCCGATGCAAAATATTTCCGGTTCCATTTTGGCCACTTATTGGCATAGAAGACCGATCAGAAATAAGGAACCAAGAAATTAAACAGGCAGCCTGAACGCTTGTCTTGCCAATAATTTCCAATCTCCTTTTTCCTTTACCCAAACCATCAATAGGCCGATTTTTAAGGGATTTGTTGTTCCGTTTGACGCGATCTCTGCGGATACTTTATGACGCACCATTGCCAGTTTTTTGCCATGAAATTTGATTTCCTGTTCGGTGATATCCCAGATTTTATAATCAGTTTTTCCCTCACTGAATACTGACAGGAACTCATCTTGATTTTCGATTTTGCCTGCGGAATGGCCATAGCTCAGGTTTTCGGAAGTTAGGGATTTTAGGGCAGTGGCATCTTCTGCCAGCATAGCAGTTCGCAGGTTTTGAACGGCTGTTTCCACTTCTTTTTCTGATTGCGCAATGCCAACAGAAATGCAGAAAAAGAGTAATAATGTAAGGGTAGTTTTCATGGGGGTGAGTTTTAAAATAGGATTCAATGTTTTCGAAAGGAAGATGAAATTAATGTACAAAAAAAATAGCTGTGTTAGTTAGAATTTGAATCATATATCGAAATGCTTGACCACTTCCTTCAAAAGTCCTTCAGCCATTTCGGAACCCATCAAATGAGTTGAGCTCCAAGATTTTTTATCCAAAACCCAATTAATGCTCATAAATTGCCGCAAAATTCAACTTTATGATCTTATCAATTGTCTTATTGCTTGTCGGATTTGTGGTGCTCGTCTATGGAGCGGATAAATTGGTGGACGCGGCTTCGGGTCTGGCACTGAATTACGGAATTCCCAATATCGTCATTGGTTTGACCATAGTGGCATTTGGAACATCCGCACCAGAATTTGTGGTGAATATCTTTGCGTCAATAAGCGGATCCTCAGAAATAGTACTGGGTAATATTTTGGGCAGTAATATTTTCAACGCCTTGGGAATACTCGGCATCTGTGCTGTTATGTACCCGTTGACTGTCAAGTCAAACACAACATGGATTGAGATTCCCATGGCTTTTTTGGCGGCCATTATGGTACTTATCCTGGCCAGTGATTTTCTGCTGAACTCGGGAAGTGACGATTTTCTTTCCATGGGAGATGGATTGGTGATGCTCATGTTTTTCATAATATTTATTGTCTATAACATCACACTGGCAATGAAGCCCGGCGAAGAATCCGATACTGTCGAAGTTAATAAATACACTACAGGACAGGCAGTACTATGGATTTTGATTGGTCTTGGAGGATTAATTCTGGGTGGAAAACTGATTGTTGACAACGCTGTAGAACTCGCAATTAATTTTGGATTGTCTGAAAGAGTGATTGGACTGACAATCGTTTCAATAGGTACATCTATGCCTGAACTGGCAACATCTGTGGCGGCAGTAAGGAAGAAAAAATTGGATATAGCGATTGGTAACGTGGTTGGATCCAATATTTTTAATATTTTCTTCATTTTGGGCGTTTCTGCAATCATTCTCCCTGTTCCTATTTCGGAGCCAAACTTCACCGATATTTGGATGAATATCCTGGGAGGCCTGCTTCTCTTTGTATTTATTTTCACTGGCAAAGGCAGAAGGTTGGAAAGATGGGAAGGCGTCCTGATGCTGGGATTGTATGTTGCCTACTTGGCAGCTTTGATTCTAAATTGGTAAGAAGGCAAGAAGACAAATCTGTCAAAGGCAATAAAAAATCAAAAAGCCTAAAGAATTAAATAAGATTCTTTAGGCTTTTGTATGAAGCTGTTGAATATAAGCTCCGGCTTTCAATTAGAAAAAACGTTGTCGAACAAGGTGCTCTTCCAGACAAAAATGTCTGTATGGTTTTCCTTTGCCGATTGGTTTGATGTTCAGAAACGCATTATTTCCCAACCACCTTAATTAAAGTTCCCTTGCTCAATTGATCTGTGAGTAGCATTCCATTCAGGATTGCCAGTTCTTCTAGTCTTTCGGCTGGCATTTTGAAACTTTGCAAAGCAGCCTGCAATGTCATCTGTTGAGGCACGGTTTTGATTCGAACCACGTCAGGCTTTCTATTCAGCTTTTCAGCTTCTTTCAATTCTTTGAAACTCCGTATAGTGGAAAGGAATGCATTCTGATATCCATTAAATTTTGAGAGTTCCGTGATGCCGAGGATGCTGTAAATATTGCCTTCAAACTGAATCAGGGATGAAAGCACGCGGATCGTACCTTGCTCTTGTTTTTGATCTGCGATCATGATCAAAGCAGGCAACCCATTGATGGTTTCCTTTTTGGATTCGACAAGTTCAAGTTTAAACTGCTCCAGGATTGTATTTCCCGCTTCCTCCAGAGAAGCTCCCCCTGCCATTGTGAGCATCATCAAAGCATCTCCGGTTTTTGGAGCCATCTGCACTTGCTGAGGCGTATTTTGAAGAGTCCAGTCAGCAGGTATCGGAAATTCAATCTTCAATACAGGATGGTAAAAAGTATTGTTTTCTACGAAACCCTGCTTGGGATCCTCTCCCAAAACGATTCCATCAATTAATTTCAAATAGCTCTCTCTGTTGATTTTAGGATTGGTCAAATCCAGTTTCTTCTTCCAGTCCGCGGCCAGCTTCGCAACAGTTACATTTCGTTCGGCGGGTGATGGGTGGGTCGATAGGAATTCAGGAATTTCCTCGCTGCCGCTTCCGGCACCTTGCCTTTCAAGAGTTTCAAAAAATCCGGCCATTTCGGTAGCGTCATACCCAATTCGGGAAGAATATTCCACGCCCAGTTTATCCGCTTGGCGCTCATCGTCTCTTCCAAAACCCAGCATCACAAGCTGCATACCCTGAGAGAGCGGCTCCATAAATTGGGTGAGTTCCGGCACCAGGATTACTCCTGCTATCAGTCCAAGCTGGCTCAGCATCGAGTTACGCTGCTGGATTACAGAGTGACGAGCTGTGATGTGACCGGTTTCATGTCCAAGTACCCCGGCAAATTCTGCCTCATTATTGAAATGAGCCATGATTCCCCGGGTGAAATAAACATAGCCTCCCGGTACTGCAAACGCATTAATTACCGGAGAATCCACGATTTTGAATTCATAGGCAAGTTTGGGACGATGGGAAACGGCAGCTAATTCATTGCCTTTAGAATTGATGAATTTCTGCAGCTCAGGGTCATCGTATAATCCAAAAAATGCTACTATTTCCGGATCTGATTGCTGACCCATGGCGATTTCCTGCCCTTCGGTCATAAAGACAACCTGTTTCTTTCCTGTTACGGGATTAACTGCGCAACCCCCAATAAGGATCAGAGAAAGTGCAATTCCCAGTTGGCTGAGGTAGGTCGTTATTTTCATAAGTTTTTGATTTTGGTGGATAGCAAATAAAAGTATTACTGAATTTACGAATCAAATCGATCGAATTCGAATAGATAATGACAATAAGTAAGCCAGCAGAACTAAAGAAAATTTCACGGGGCTGAAGACTTCATTTTCCGAAATTGAAGAAGATAAAATCCCCGGAGTTAAGCGTAAACCCAGTGTGTTTTTTTGAATTTTGGAGTCTCTGCTAAATAAAATTCACAGGCTAATTTCCACGATTAAAATAATAACTAAAGAATAGAAAAGGGTGTCGTTGATTGGGTAATTGAAATTGTACTTGTGAAGTAAGGTCGTTGAATAATCAACAGAAAATCAAAATGGTCAGGCTCGGAATTTTTTTACCCGGCTTATTTCTTTTGGCTTCGCGAAGTTTTGCACAGGATCTGGATCCCAGAGCTTACATGAGATTGCCTCTCAAAACTACCACTGCATTCACAGGCTTCGCATATTCCAGAGGAGGCGTGGTGACAGATCCCACTTTGTCACTAAAAAAATATTCAGGCAGACGTTCAGTCGACTTCATTTGGTGTTTCCCGAGTATTCAATTTTTTTGGTCTCACCTCGCAGGCATTGTTAGTAACTCCTTATTCCTGGGTACAAGTAGCCGGAGATGTACTGCAACATGCCGCCCGCACCACCCTTACCGGTTTTGCATATATGTTGGTCATTCAGGCCGGAGGTTGCGATGTCCCAACCAATTCAAGAGAAATGTCTTTTGGATTTTTACGCTGGTGTTTGGCTTTTTGCCGCCAATAAGGCTTTCTATCCGGGCGAAGTTGTCAGCTCCCAGGAGCCGATGGGTGCATTTCAGTTTCATGTTAGTTATAACTTCAATCCGCTTTTATGGGTAGCATTCAACACCACCTATTACCTGGGAGGGGCTTCCTCTTTTGACGGACAATTCAATGATGATCGTCGGGATAATACCTGGGTAGGAATTACTGCGGTGGTTCCGACAGGAAAGCTAAGCTCAGTAAAACTAGCCGCCAGCACTGGTGCTGTTGTCAGGATCGGGCAGGATTTCAATACACTGTCCATATGCTGGCAAAAATCCTGGCTGAGTGATTTGAAGCGAAAGGATTGAATTGGAGATAATTTGATAATCAGCGGAGCATAAAATCAATTATGTCTTTCCACTATTCCCAATCCTTTCCCGTATCCCCATTTAAAAAAGAGACTGAATAGAAACCAAAAAAGTCTGATCGGTGAAATCAGACTTTTTCAATAACTGAATAGCGGCTTACCTCCAGTCTTTATTGATACTCTTTAGCACTTCTGAGCCTGGGCAAAGTTCTTCTTTGGTCAGGGAATTCAGAGGTTTGGAAGAAGTATTGATCATCGAGTGCAAATCCTCCGTATCCGGATTGATGTAGAGCAATCCTGTCAGGATTTCATTTTTCAGTTTCGCTTTTTGCACCGCATTGATCGCTGATATTCGATCTTCCGGATCCCAATCCTGAGAAAGTTTATGGAATTGAAGAAATGTTCCATCGTGTAGTTTGACGGATTTCTGAGTTCCTTCTGAGTATGAAGTGGTGATTTCAGCCATTTCAGGAACGAAATCAAACGTAGAAGTAGCTTCCATGTGCTCTCTGACAAAATCGTAAGACTTCGTTGAGCCGGGATTATTGTTGAATGTCACACAAGGTGAAATCACATTGATGAAAGCAAAACCGGGATGGTTCATGGCGGCTTTGATGAGAGGCACCAATTGAGTCTTGTCTCCCGAAAAACTCTGGGCTACAAAGGTTGCCCCCAATTCTATGGCAAGACTTGCCAGATCAATGGATTGGAAAACGTTGACGTGGCCGGATTTGTTTTTTGAACCGCTATCGGCAGTTGCCGAGTCCTGTCCTTTGGTCAAACCGTAGCAGCCGTTGTTCATCACGATGTAAACCATGTTTAGATTTCGACGAACGACGTGGACAAATTGGCCCATACCGATGGAAGCAGAATCTCCATCTCCTGAAACTCCCAGGTAGATGAGATCGCGGTTTGCCATATTGGCACCGGTTGCAACAGATGGCATTCTGCCATGAACACTGTTGAATCCATGGGAATTGCTCAGGAAATAGGCAGGTGTTTTAGAAGAACAC
>VFKK01000112.1 GCA_009885605.1 Cyclobacteriaceae bacterium
AATCTTGAAGTGATTTACCTGAACGAAGCGGCTATTCAGGTTTGCTGTCCGGATACTGCCAGATCTTTTACAGGTAAAATCGGCAATCTGATTAGCTTAGATTTAAAAGACGAACTCTCTTTTGGATCGATCGCTTCGAATTTGAAAATGGGTCAGTCGTGGAAGGGAATTGCATTTTTGGAAACATTGCATACTCAATTTTCCCCTTTTGAAATTTCTGCTCAGATCATTCATGCCGATGGAAAAGAAGGCATCGGTTTTTCTTTTATTCTACGCAGTCTTGCTGAAATATATGAGAACGAGCAGATTACCAAAAGAGCACAATTGATTGTGGAAAATAGCCCGGCAGTTCTTTTTATAGTCAATCCTGATCAAAATTATAAAATCACTTACATCTCAGAAAATATCAATCGGTTCGGATATGAGTCCAAAGAGTTGATCCAAACAGAAACTTCATTTTTGGATTTGCTCCATCCTGACGATTCGAACTGGATTTTGCAAAATTCAATAGACTCAAGAACTCAAATTGGAATTCCGGCATTTTCAGGTGAGTACAGGATCAAAAATGCGGATGGAACCTACCTCTGGGTGGAGGATCGGACCACAGAAGTGCATGATGATAATGGGTTTGTGATACTTCATGAGGGCCTTTTCCAAGATATTACCGACAGAAAAAAGCTTCAGGTTTTCAATGAAGAGAAGGATAAGCAATATCGATTACTAGCTGCCAATATCCCGGGAAGCAATATTTTCCTGCTCGACAAACAGAGGAAATACATCCTGGCTGAGGGAACGAATTTTGAATTTTGGGGAATGAAACGGGAAGATTTCGAGGGCAAATCCATTCATGAAATCTCATTAACCAATCATGACGAAATAGACAAGATTCTTGACCGGGTATACCAAAATCGGGAAATCTATGACAGTGAGTTTTTCTTTAAAGGCAGATATTATCAGAGGATAATACGCCCAATTATTGAAAATGATGAGGTTGAATTTGCATTGAGCATCATCCGTGATATAAATGAAGAGCATCAAGCTAAAGAAAACCTTCAAAAGTCTGAGGAAAAATATCGAAACCTGGTAGAGGAATCGACAGAAATCATTTTCTCGCTGACGGATACCTTCCATTTGCATTATGTCTCCCCAAATGTTAAACAGTTCTTGGGGTATGAGGTGGATGAAGTCTTGGGATTAAGCATTTTTGAATTCATAAACCCGGAAGATTTGGATGTATTTCAGTCCATGTTGGGAGAGTCGAAGGATTTCTTGGCAGAGAATCAATTTCTTGAATTTCGCCTGAGACATAAAGACGGGGAATACCGGGTCTTTAATTCGAATGGCAGAATGACTGAAGACAAACATGAGGGCAAGAGGTTTTATACAGGAATTGCTCGTGATATTTCTAAACTAAAAGAGGCTCAAAAAGAACTGTTCCATGCCAAAGAAAAGGCCGAGCAGGCTTCGATGGTGAAATCACAGTTCCTTTCTGTATTGAGTCATGAAATCCGTACTCCTATGAATGCGGTAATAGGTTTGGCTCATTTTCTGATGGAAGAAGATCCCCGTCCTGACCAACTTGAGAATCTTAAAACGTTGCAATTTTCCGCAGAGAATCTGATGGGCTTGATCAATGACATCCTCGATTACAACAAAATTGAATCCGGGAAAGTGGAGTTGGAAGAAGTGCCTTTTGACCTCCGAAATCTTCTCCATCGGTTAGTTCATTCTCATAGCTTTTATGCGAATGAGAAATTACTCAAGATTACTTGCGAGATAGACGAAAGTATCCCGGAGCAATTGATTGGGGACCCTGTAAGACTGGGGCAAATAGTTAATAATCTTGTTTCAAATGCGATCAAGTTTACCGAAAAGGGTTTTGTCCAGATTGCCCTTCAGCAGACAATTTTGAATAATGGAAAGTCTGCAATTAAATTCAGTTTTGAAGATACCGGTATAGGTATTCCTGAAGAGAAACTGGGAACCATATTTGAGGCTTTTACTCAGGCATCTTCCTCCACTACTCGCAAATATGGAGGAACAGGATTAGGGTTGGCGATTGTGAAGCGGCTGGTGGAACTCCACGGAGGAGAAATTAAAGTGCATACCGGAAGTGGGCATGGTAGTATTTTCGAGTTTACGTTAGAATTTAAATTTGTGGAAGAGAAATCAACTATTAAAAAACCTACCGGAATTATTCAGCCAAAGTCACTGCAAGAAGCCTCGATTCTGGTAGCTGAAGACAATCTTGTGAATCAAATTCTGATTCAGAAATTCCTAACCAAATGGAATGCGGGAAAATTGGTCATCGCCTCCGATGGACAGCAGGCTTTGAATCAGTTTAATTCCAGCTTTTTCAACATCGTTTTGTTGGATTTGCAGATGCCAATGTTGGATGGTTTTTCTGTAGCCAAAGCAATCAGGAATCATCCGGATCCTGATAAAAGAGATGTGCTTATTCTGGCCCTTACAGCATCCTCTTTACACGAAGTCAAAGAGGAAATGGAAGAGGCGGGGATCTATGATTTTATTCCTAAACCATTTACTCCGGAAGCTCTTTACGAAAAGCTTCTGAATTATCTAAATTCAAAAGTTCAGAAATAATTTTCTGTTTAGCATTAATTTTGCCGATAGGGGTGAGAGAGTCCTCTAGCCTTCCGCCAAACCATTTCTTCATGTCATTATTTTTCAGAATTGCGTTTTTCATCCTTTTTCAAGGGATAGCGATTTCTTTGAACGCTCAGCAACTGGTCTCCAAACGATCTTCTTTCTATGTAGTCGCCGGCACTTCAGGTGCCAAATTGAACCAGTTTGACAAAATGCTGGCAGAGAGAGGATTGTCCGGGCTGAGAAACCGCTACCAAACGATTGGCTTGGGCTATCAAGCGAGAATCAATGACTTTGTTTTGGGAATGGAACTGTATCAAAACCTTGGGAAGAAAAGTGAATTTGATAATTACATTCTGAGCTATCGGACAAGCAGGGCTTTGATAAATGTTGGGTACGCTTTTACGGAAGAATCCCGTTTTCAGCTCATTCATTACATGTCTCTGGGAATGGGATATTTGAATTTTCAAATGCTTCCGGATGAACAGCAAGATAATTTGCAATACTTTTTAGCTGATCCTGCGGAAGGATTTGTTCTTCGAAAACAGGACATTCAAAAAGGAACCTCAAAATATGGGAATTTTCTAACGGAAATCGGATTTCAGCTAAGCTACGATTTCGATTTTCCAGGCAGGGAAGAAGCAGTTCAAGTCATGGCCAAAATGGGATATTCTTTCAGCCCTTTCGAAGGAAAATGGAATATGGCAGGGGTGGCATTTGACAATACGCAAAGCGGAGCGTTTGTAAGAGTAGGTGCTGGCATTTCGCTTCCTGATCGCAATTTTTTTTACAAAGATGCCTCTATAGGAATCCATTTGATCAAGGCAATCCACTTCACAACCCCGAATGATTTCAACAAGCAATTGGTTGCTGCCGGTTACAATCCGCTAGAAGGATCTCCTTCAAATTTTGGTTTGAGAATTTTGGGAGAAACCGAAAGATTGCTCTATGGAGCAGAAGTCTACAATCTTTCCCAGACCGGAGATGCCTCCAATACTCACACTCAAACGCTCAATAGTCTCCGGGTGTATGCCAATGGTGGGCTAAAAATTCTGCAATTCAAGAATTTTGGCTTGGGGAGTCTGGCAGGACTTGGTTTCGGAAATGTTCGATATACGCTTTCTCAAAACATAAAACCGAATTTTCCGGAGTTGTTTGAACAAAGAGATTTTGATGGTTATTTGAAAAAAAATGGTTTGATGGTTAAGCCAGAAATATTTGCCGAGTATGGCATGCCGATGACTAAAAGAAAGTTTTTTGACCTTGTTTTCACTGCCGCGGCTGGGTATGAGTTGCCGGTTGGAAGTTATCGATTAGGTGAATTTGACATGGTCAATTACATGGCAGGGCCATATGTAAGTTTTGGTATCGGGGTCAGGCCTTAATTTTTTTATTCGTTAAAAACTGAAGTAATTCCGTGCGTTTTATTAATAGATAGATTTACTTTTTATCAAAATGCTTACATTTGTTTTGCTTATCGAGAAAGACCGAGGGAAGGGCCCTGTGACGTCTTAGCAACCTGAATCAAGGTGCTAACTCCCATTTCGGAAATGCCGGAAAAAGATGAGCGGACTAGTACTTGTTACTTTTATCCGTGTTTTGCTCGATTAGCTTTTTGATTTAATTATAACAGCATGCAAAACAAAACGGAATCCCTGCTTCAACAACTTTCTAAGAGAATTTTGATCCTGGATGGAGCGATGGGCACGATGATTCAACGCTATAAATTGACAGAGGAGGATTTTAGGACTCCCGAGTTGGCAGCTCATCCAAAATCACTCAAGGGGAATAATGATTTATTGTCCTTGACCAGACCCGATATCATCAGGCAAATCCACCGGGAATACCTAGAGGCTGGTGCAGACATCGTTGAAACCAATACTTTCTCGGGGACGTCCATTGCTCAGGAGGATTATAGTTTATCACATCTGGCTTATGCCATCAACTTTGAGTCTGCAAAACTGGCTCGCGAAGTGGTAGATGAATTCACCGCAAAAGATCCATCCAAACCTCGATTCGTAGCCGGTGCAATCGGCCCCACAAACAAAACGGCGTCCCTTTCTCCTGATGTAAATGATCCAGGCTATCGCGCCATCACATTTGACCAACTCGCTGATGCTTACTCAGAACAAGTAAGAGGCTTGCTTGATGGGGGTTCAGACATCATTCTAGTGGAGACAATTTTTGATACGCTGAATGCAAAAGCAGCCCTCTATGCAATTCAGGATGTGTATGAGCAGCGAGGTATTCCTTTGGATCCACAAGACGGCGGTATTCCCATCATGATTTCAGGCACCATTACAGATGCTTCCGGACGTACGCTTTCCGGTCAGACAACTGAGGCTTTCCTGATATCAATTTCTCATGTTCCGTTGTTATCAGTTGGACTGAATTGTGCTCTTGGTGCCAAAGAGTTGAGACCCTATCTAAAAGTGTTGGCACAAAAGGCTCCTTTCTTCGTGAGTGCGTATCCAAATGCAGGCTTGCCAAATGAGTTTGGACAATATGATCAGGGAGCAAATGAAATGGCAGATCAGGTCAGGGATTTTCTGAAAGAAGGAATGCTAAACATCCTCGGAGGTTGCTGTGGAACCACGCCTGACCACATCCGAGCTTTGGCCAATATGGCGGAAAACTTCCAGCCAAGGAAATTACAAGTAGAACAAATGGAAGAATCACTGGACTGAGGAGATGGATAATTATATGAAACTATCGGGTCTGGAGCCTTTGATCCTTACACCCGAAATCAATTTTGTCAACATCGGTGAGCGAACCAATATCACCGGATCGAAGAAATTTGCCCGACTGATCCTGAACGGAAACTACGATGAAGCTTTGGAAGTAGCGCTCGATCAAGTCCGTGGCGGTGCTCAAGTACTTGACGTCTGCATGGACGAAGGTATGCTTGATGGGGAAGCCGCGATGGTTAAGTTTTTGAATTTGATTGCATCCGAACCTGAAATCAGCCGGATTCCAATCATGATCGACAGCTCCAAATGGAGTATCATCGTTGCAGGATTGAAATGTGTGCAGGGCAAAGGAATCGTGAATTCCATTTCCATGAAAAATGGGGAAGAGGAATTTATCAATCAGGCTAAAACAATTAAGAAGTTTGGTGCAGCGGTTGTCGTAATGGCGTTTGACGAAAGAGGTCAGGCAGATTCTTATGAAAGACGAATCGAAATCTGCGAAAGAAGTTTTAGAATCCTGGTCGATCGGGTGAAGTTCAATCCGCAGGATATCATTTTTGATCCGAATATTTTTCCGGTGGCCACCGGAATGGATGAGCATAAACGTAATGCCTTAGATTTCTTTTTGGCCACCAAATGGATCAAAGAAAATCTACCGGGAGCTAAAGTCAGCGGTGGAGTGAGCAATGTAAGTTTCTCTTTCCGTGGCAATGATCCTGTGAGAGAAGCCATGCATGCAGCTTTCCTTTACCATGCCATCCATCATGGAATGGACATGGGAATTGTAAATCCAACCATGCTCGAGGTTTACGCAGACATCCCCAAAGACTTGCTTGATCGGGTGGAAGATGTGCTTTTCGACAGAAGAGAAGATGCTACTGAGCGATTGCTTGAATTTGCTGAGACGGTAAAAGCCTCCGGAAAGAAAGAAGTTGCGAACGAGGCTTGGAGAACAGATCCTGTTTCGAAAAGAATCGAACACGCTTTGGTTAAAGGTATCTTGGATTACATAGTCGAGGATACTGAAGCTGCAAGATTGGAGCTGGTCAATCCGCTTAAAGTCATCGAAGGTCCTTTGATGGACGGGATGAATGTGGTGGGTGATCTCTTTGGCGAAGGGAAAATGTTCCTTCCTCAGGTGGTGAAATCCGCCAGAGTTATGAAAAGAGCAGTTGCTTATCTGGAACCTTTCATGCCATTACCGGAAGAAGGTCAGGAAGCTTCCTCTCTTAAGAAAATCTTGCTTGCGACTGTCAAAGGTGATGTTCATGATATAGGAAAAAATATTGTGGGTGTCGTTTTAGCCTGCAATAGCTACCAAATCATCGATCTCGGTGTGATGGTGGATGCTCAGAAAATCATTGACGAGGCAATCAAAAATAAAGTCCATATCATCGGATTGAGCGGACTGATCACTCCATCCCTGGACGAAATGGTCAATGTAGCTTCCGAGATGGAGCGTCAGGGACTCAAGCTTCCATTGCTGATCGGTGGCGCGACTACTTCGAGAATTCATACTGCAGTGAAGATTGACCCGGTTTACTCCGGGACCGTGATTCACGTGACTGATGCAAGTAAATCAGTACCGATCGCGGGAGAATCCATTTCTGAAGAAACGAAAGAAGAATATCGCCTGAAGATCAAAGAGACGTATCGACTTCTCAGAATCGATCATGAATCCAAGCAATCGCTCAAGCAATTGGTTACCTACGAGGAAGCCAAAGCAAACCCGGTCGTAATTGATTGGGCAGCTTTCCCTCCCGTAAAACCCGCGAGAATGGGGAATACGATTTTGAAGAATCTGGATTTGGAAGTACTGCGAAAATACATTGACTGGACTCCGTTCTTCAGTACATGGATGCTGAGTGGAAAATATCCAAAAATCCTCGAAGATCTGATTGTTGGAGAGGAAGCCAAGAAGCTTTTCAAAGATGCCAATGAAATGTTGGATCACTTGATTGCTGGAAAATGGCTGAGTGCAAATGCCGTTTTCGGCCTATATCCGGTTCAAAGAGTGGAAGATGATGCCTTTGTATTTGACTCAAATGGAAAACAAGTCGCCAAATTTCACTTTGTGAGACAACAAGGGAAAAAAGGAAAAGGGGTTCCCAATCGTTCTTTGGCTGATTATTTACATCCTGAACAAACAGATTACATGGGTTGTTTCGCTGTGACCGCCGGGACCGGAATGGAAGTTAAATTAGCTGAATTCCAAAAAGATGGTGACGACTACAATGATATTATGTTGAAAGCCCTGGCGGATCGATTGGCTGAAGCAGGAGCGGAATATTTGCATCAACAAGTGAGGACCAATTATTGGGGTTACTCAACTGAGAAAACTCTAGATAATGATTCCCTGATTCGGGAAGAATATCCGGGTATCAGACCTGCACCAGGATATCCTGCCTGCCCTGAACACTCTGAAAAAGAAACGATTGCCAGTTTGCTGGATATGGAAAATGCCATTGGAATCACGCTTACTTCCAGTTTTGCGATGTATCCTACTTCATCAGTCTCCGGGTTTTATTTTGGAAATCCGGAAAGTAAATACTTTGGTCTGGGCAAAATCGGCGAGGATCAAGTCGCAAGTTACGCTGAGCGAAAAGGTGTTTCACTCAAAGATGCTGAGCGCCTGCTTTCTCCTAATTTGGCTTACCAACCTAATTTATCTCTTGCAATACCAACTCAATGAAAATAACTGAACACCTGGAAAACGCGAAATCAACGCTTTTTTCATTCGAAATATTACCTCCTCTGAAAGGCCAAAGCCTGAAAGAATTATTGGTGGGAATTGAACCGTTGATGGAGTTTAAGCCACCATTTGTGGATGTGACTTACCATAGGGAGGAGTTTATTTACAAGAAACATCCAAACGGACTTCTAGAGAAAGTGAGCACTAAAAAGAGGCCCGGAACAGTGGGGATTTGCGCAGCAATCATGAACAAATTTCATATTGATGCAGTGCCTCATTTGCTTTGCGGAGGATTTAGCAAAGAGGAAACGGAGAATGCTTTGATTGATCTCAATTTCATCGGAGTGGAAAATGTGCTTGCACTTCGTGGAGATGCTCCAAAATCAGAAGGAAAATTTGTATCGGAACATAATGGTCATAGCTATGCCAGTGAGTTAGTGGAACAAATAATCCGAATGAATCACGGTCGCTACTTGCATGAGGAGACCGAAATCGGGTTTCAGACGGATTTTTGTGTAGGAGTTGCCGGATATCCTGAAAAGCATTTTGAGGCCCCAAGTATGAAATTTGACCTGAAATATTTGAAAGAAAAGGTTGAAAATGGCGCTGAATACATTGTCACTCAGATGTTTTTTGACAATCAGAAATACTTCGATTTTGTTGAAAAAGTGAGGAAAGCAGGGATCACTGTTCCGATTATTCCGGGGATCAAACCGATCACGACTTTGGGTCAGATCACGATGCTTCCTAGGACATTCTTTCTTGACTTGCCGGATCCGTTAATGGACGAGCTTGAAAAATGCAAGACAAACACTGAAGTGAAAGAAGTCGGAATCGAATGGGCGATCCAACAGTGTAAGGAATTGGTGGGTGCCAATGCACCTTCCTTGCATTTCTACACGATGAGCAAGGCAGATACTACTTATAAAATTGCCAAAGAGGTATTCTAAAAATTTGCAATTAGCTAAAAGTTAAAAAGAATCCCGGAGAGCCGGGATTCTTTTTTTTGCAGTAAAGAGAAGTATGTTCAGAACTTAGTTCAAACTTATGTCAGTACTGATTTTTGTGAACTTTTCCTTAGCATCATCACTAAGATTATCAAAGTTTGCGGTCAACCAATCCAAACTTTCTCGGGTGGAAGCCTCAATTTCTGTAGAGGCAATTTTAGTACCTGTTTTCATTTCTTTGCTTTTGTTTTCCCACCAAGCTTCCACATTTTTCATGTGTAAGTCAGCGCTTCTGTCAAAGTTTTCAGCCTCTTGTTTTGCGTCAGCGACTGCATCCTGATATCGCTCTTCCAAAGAAATGACATCAGTGTCTTCTACGCCAAGATCTTTGTTAATTTCTTTTGCAGTTGATTCCAATTCTCCGAATCTCTTATCTGTAACGCTCCAATCTGGCATCGGACGCATTTGCGCAGCAGTTTCTACGCTGTCTACAAAATTCTCCAAATCTGAAGTTGCCTTCACTTGATCTACCTCGCTGTACTTATTAGTGTCACAAGAAAAGATCGTGAGCATTGAAGCGCCCGCTAGAAATAATGATTTAGTTTTCATATTTTACTCATTTTAAAAATGGTGTGCTCGTATGTTTGCAATGGCTCGGCCAATGCAATTTTTTAATTGAGGAACTCTGAATAAGTTGCCCATATTGCTGATAAACCCCTTTTGATGTAGGTATTCTTGAGTTTTATATTTTAAATCCGCAAGTCCGGTACGCACTTATTGGAAATTAATCCCCGATTAGTCCTTTTTCCGAAATGTGGGTGAAAGGTGTTTGTTGAATTCATTTATCCCGGGAAAACAAAAAAAGGAAATGATTCGATCCTTCCCCGAATTGCGAATTCTAATCCGTTCACCCCGATTTTTTGCTTTCAGCCATATTTTCGCATCTCCATCAATCGATCTTTGGTATCTTGGGACATGATTAAATTGATCGAATGTCCCCGGGACGCAATGCAGGGAATCCCGGAATTTATCGATACAGCGATTAAAGCTGCTTACATTAATCAATTGCTGGGAGTTGGTTTTGATACAATTGATTTTGGGAGTTTTGTCAACCCAAAAGCTATTCCTCAAATGAGAGATACCGCTGAGGTTCTGAGCTTATTGGATTTGCATCAGTCAAAAAGCAAGCTTTTGGCAATTGTGGCGAATGTCAGGGGAGCAGAGGATGCCCTTCATTTTGAAGAAATTGATTTTCTTGGTTTTCCGCTTTCTATCTCCGAAACTTTTCAACAGAGAAATACAAATGCTTCCATTTCTGAAGCTTTGAAAACTGTAGCAACCATTCAGAATCTTTGCGAAAGCAAGGGAAAAAAGCAAGTTGTTTACCTCAGCATGGGTTTCGGTAATCCTTATGGAGATCCATATTCCCCTGAGATAATCGCTGAGTTTGTGGAGAAAATGGTTTTGTTGGGAATTGAAACGATTTCACTTTCTGATACAATCGGAGTGGCAGACACCGAACTTATTTCAACACTTTTTGAGCTTCAGATTCAGGCATTTCCTCAAATTGAGTTTGGAGCTCATTTGCATAGCAGACCGGACGGTATTGAGAAGAAAGTGCGTGCAGGGATCAAGGGAGGCTGTCGAAGATTTGATGGCGCCTTAAAAGGCTTTGGAGGTTGCCCGATGGCAGAAGATACGCTTGTTGGAAATATGGCGACGGAGGTGATGATCGCTGCTTTAAAAAAGGCTGGCTTTGACCTAAAACTCAATACAACAGAATTTTCGGAGGCGATGAAACTGGCCAATTTTGTTTTTAATCCGTAGGACCGATGCCTATTAAAAAAATTCAGAGTAAAGTCAAATCTCTTAGATTAATAAGGTTTTTGCATCATTGGCTGGGAATTCCTTTGGTGATATTCTTTCTGATTATCGGGATTACATCCATTCTTCTGGCTTGGAAAAAGAAAGCAGAACTGCTGCCGGCGACTTTGGAAACGAAGGTTGAGAATGCTCAGGACTGGATTTCCCCTGCAGAAATGGTAGAAATCGCCCAATTAAAAATGGATAGTTTGGAGATGTCAACCGAGGTAGACCGAATCGATATCAGACCTGCAAAAGGTGTCGCAAAAGTGACTTTCAAAACTCATTTCACAGAAGTCCAACTGGATGGGTTTTCGGGTGAAGTTTTGTCTATTGAAACCAGACATTCGGATTGGATTGAAAAAGTGCACGACGGAAGCATTGTAGATTTTTACTTAGGAGGAGATGAAGCCACCAAGTTGGTTTATTCCACCCTTACCGCCTTGGGATTGATTTTTATGAGCTTGACTGGATTTTACCTGTGGTATTTTCCGAAGATAATCCGAAAGTTGAAAGGGAAGTAATTTTACCTTACACCATTAACTTATACTTTTTGCCGGGAAGGGATTTTACGATTCCCTCAAATTCCAAAGCGAGAAGTTTGGAGGAAAGCATCCCCAGAGGAATCTCTGATTGATAGCTCATCTGGTCAATTTCAGATTCTCCTTTTTCGAGCAAAAGATTCAGAA
>VFKK01000056.1 GCA_009885605.1 Cyclobacteriaceae bacterium
ATGATCTTCATCCCTTAAATCCCTGTAAATCAGTAAAGTAGTCCCGACGGGAATCGAACCCATATCTAAAGTTTAGGAAACTTCTATTCTATCCATTGAACTACGGGACCATTTTTTACTCTTTAACCATACTGTCCACAAATTAACCCTAATGGATTCTATCAGACAAATAATCTTTTGAAATCATTCCTTTTTCCCTTCATTCCAGTATTCAACCTTCATTGAATAAACCTGATTCAGCGGTTTTTCGATACTTTGTGGAATTGTAGTCCGGTAGTGGCAACCCAAAAGCATTTCGCCCGCTAGTTCAACTTAACGCCGACCCCAACATGAAAAAGCCATTTCTATTCCTTGCTTGCCTGATCTTATCTTTTGGATTTGCACCAAAGTCCCTGACTTGGGTGGCCATCGGAGATTCTATCACTTATTTGAATGATCATCAAAATGAGACAGGCGACCGGATAACCAAAGGTTATCTGACTTTGGTGACAGATAAGTTTCCCGACATTCAAGTAACCAATAAAGGATATAATGGCTGGACTGCTGTAAAAATTGCCACGGATTTTGATAAACTTTCTATTCCGAAGGCAGACGTTTACAGCATTTTTTTGGGCACCAATGATTGGTGGGGAGGAAAGCCTTTGGGAACGATGAAAGATTATCAAAATAACACCGGTACATCCACGGTCTATGGGGCTTTCAAAGTCATCATCAATAATCTTCGCAGTCTGAATGATCAGGCGGAAATCGTTCTGATCACTCCCATGCAGCGAGTGGATTTTGTGTATATCAATGATTTTAAGAACAATGCTTATGGTTCTTACCGCGAAAAAAACGGCCAAATCCTGGAGCAGTTTGCCAATGCGATTGTTGCGATTGGCAAAGCTGAAAATTTTCAGGTAGTGGATTTATACCATAGGAAAGGAATGGATCATGCCCATTTGGTGAAGTTTAAGCGGTTGAAAGATCCGGAAACAGGCGAATACAAGAAATTTAAATACCCGGACTTCATAGATGTATCCTTTGATCCGGCGACCGATGAATACCCTTATCCTGAAAAATCCATCAACGTCACTTATGACGGCCTTCATCCATCGGACAAAGGTTACCGCCTGATTTCAAAAGAGTTATTTCCGATTTTTAAAAAAGTCTTACAGGAAACTCAGGCCCCGCAGTAAGGGAAATATTCCTTGGGCAAGTTGTGGTTTATCAATCATTTACCCTATATTTGCACTCCAAAATTAGGATGGACGGGTTCCATCCACTAACTAAATACATCAAATTTATGTCAGTAAAAATCAGATTAGCACGTCGCGGTAGAAAGAAAATGGCTATCTACGATGTGGTTGTAGCTGATGCTAGAGCTCCACGTGATGGACGCTTCATCGAAAAGATCGGGTCTTACAACCCAAACACAAATCCCGCTTCCATCAACATCAACAATGAGCGCGCTCTTAAATGGTTGTTGAACGGAGCTCAGCCTACCGATACCGTGAAAGCCATGCTTTCTTACAGAGGTATCATGCTGCAAAAACACCTTCAAATCGGTGTATTGAAAGGCGCAATCGATCAGGCAACTGCTGATGCTAAGTTTGAAGCATGGGTGGCCGATAAAGATTCCAAAATCGCCGGTAAGGTAGACACCATCACAAAAGCAAAAACTGACGCTCGTCAGAAAGCTCAGGATGCTGAAACTGCTAAAAACCAGGCTAGATTGGGTGCTTTCAAGGCGAAAGAAGACGAGCAAAAAGCAATGTTAGCTGCTGCTGAAGCTGCAAACAGACCTGCCCCTGCTGTAGAAGCAACTGAAGAAGCTGCTCCTGAAGTTGCTCCTGAGGCATCTGCCGAAGGCGAAACTGAAGCATAATAGTTAAGTCCGCATGAACAAAGACCAATGCTTTCAATTAGGCTACGTGGGCAAAGTTCATGGACTTCGTGGAGAAGTAATGGTGACCTTAGATGTTGATTATCCTGAGGATTATGAAGATCTAAAGCACGTTTTCCTTGAGCAAAAATCCCGGCTTGTGCCGTTTTTCCTGGAGCACTTTGTGCTCCAACCCGGAAATAAAGCATTAGCAAAATTCGAGGATCTCAACTCAATCGAGCAGGTAGAATCACTGGTAGGATCGGCAGTTTATCTTCCGCTTACCGCACTGCCCGAACTGGAAGAAGGCCAGTTTTACTTTCACGATTTGATTGGATTCGAGGTCTTTGACGAGACCAAAGGACTAATCGGACCAATCCAGATCGTTTACGACCTGGAAACACAGGATCTCCTGGGGGTTACACACAAAGGGAAAGAAATTCTGATTCCAATTCAGGATGAAATCATTCTCAAAGTGGACAAGGCAGCTAAAAAAGTTTACTGCCGATTACCCGAAGGTTTACTTGAAATCTATCTGGAAGACTAATCCATGCACATTGATATTATCTCCGTGGTGCCGGGGTTGCTGGAAGGACCTTTTTCTCATTCTATTCTAAAAAGAGCGGAAGAAAAAGGAATCGCCACCATTCGCGTCATCAATCTCAGAGATTATTCAACAAGCAAACAAAAGCAAGTCGACGATTATGCTTTTGGC
>VFKK01000007.1 GCA_009885605.1 Cyclobacteriaceae bacterium
AAAATCCGGCATGGAAAAGTAAAGCCACGGTTGGACATCAAAAGATTTGAGGGAAAGAAAGTGATTTTCGAAAATGGGCTGGAAGAGGAATACGACACGATCATCGCCTGTACCGGATATTGGCTGACACATCCATTCTTCGAGAAAAACCTGATTGATTATTCCACCGGGCCGGTTCCTTTGTATCTCAAAATGTTTCATCCGCAGATCACCAATCTCTATTTCATCGGGATGTTTCAGCCGTTAGGATGCATTTGGCCGGGTGCTGAATTACAAAGCAAGCTCATGGCTCAGGAACTTACGGGAGCTTGGAAAAGACCGGCAAACATTCGTGAGCTTTGCGAAAATGAAGTAAATAACCCTCATTACAAACAAGTCAATACTCCGAGACACACGATTACGGTAGATTTTCATCAGTTTGTGAAAGACCTGAAAAAGCAACTTTCCAAAACGTCAGTCTCCAAAAATCCAAAAAGGAACTCAGTCACGAAACCCTTCATACAAAGCTAAAATCTAAACCAATGAACCGGAAAATCAGATTCTTCCTTGGTGCTTTGGTGTTTTGGTTTGCACTTTTTCTCGTTTGGGAATGGTGGAAAAGCTTTCCGCGGGTTAGACCTCTTCCAATTTCCTCGGCTGCTTCAGAAGAACTGAAGCTGGATTCTGTCCTTAACGAGGCTATTACAAACTACATTCTCCCGGGTATATCGGCAGTGGTGGTCAAGGAAGGAAAAATAACCTACCTCAAAGCTTTTGGATTTGCGAATCTGGAAACAAAAGATTCTCTTCAAATCGAAAGCAGAATTCCGATCGCCTCGGTCACTAAGATTTTCACGGCTTTGAGCCTTGCAATTTTTCTGGATCAAAAAGGGATAACCCCTGACGATCCTGTTTCAGTTTTGGGCGTATCGGAAATCGAAAATAGTAAGATCTCAGACTTGACTTTCAGAGAACTTCTGACCCATACCTCCGGTTTGAAAGATCCCGGAATTGTAAAGACCATTTTAAGGGGGCGGAAATTCCAGGGACTGGATGTACATGGAGCAAAGATCCTGGAAAAACCTCTCCGAAATTCAAATAGGGGTTCTTTTGAATATGCAGATACAAATTTTGACCTGATCGGTTATTTGATTTCAAAGTCTGAGAAATCAGGTTTTGATTCATTGATGCAAATTTCCATTCTTGGTCCTTCCGGAATGGATAACAGTAGTTTTGTACGGGATTGGCCGGAAGCCGGAAATCCAATAGAAGGCTATCACAGGACTTTCCTTTGGAAAAGACTAGCCTCAAAACGAACTCTGTTTGTTAGCTACCCTTCCCCTTCTTCAGGATTGGTAAGTACTCCCGAGGATATAAGTAAGGCCCTAATTCATTTGATTCGGGGCAAAATGGGAATTTACCAACCCTCTTTAAACTGGCTTCAGTCGAAAGGAGAAATAATTCCTTTAGGTTTTCAGAGCATTAAAATCAACGGAGAAACCTGGACTGGTCACTTTGGAGGGCAGGCAGGATTCAGTTCACTTTTGATTTATTCAGAAGAAAAGGAAACGGGAATTTTTATCCAATTCAACGCTAAGGACAGGGATAATTATCGTGTCGATCTTGCTTCAGCGATTCTTACGATAATTTCCTCCGATTATTAATCCTCAATGCTATGAAACAATCCTTCCCTCACCCGATCATTATCCTGCTTGGATTCATTCTGATGGCGGGAATCGCTACCCATTTGATCCCTTCCGGGAGTTTTGACAGGGTATTGGATGAGAAAACAGGGAGAGAAATTGTGGTACCGGGAAGTTTTCATGCTATTGAAGATAAGAATGCAACCGTGTATGAAATCTTCTTATCGATTCCGGAAGGGATCATCGCGGGAGCTGACATCCTGGTCCTTATCCTATTGATTGGAGGATCTTTCTATGTGATCGAGAAAACAGGTGCACTTCAGGTAGGAATTGAAGCGCTGATATACCGGTTCAGGAAAACACAGTTTTTACTGCTTTACTTTCTTTCAATTGTTTTTGCCATTGGAGGGGCTTTAATGGGTATGCAGGAGGAAATAATTGCAATGGTTCCTCTCTTGGTGCTAGTGGCTAAAAAACTCCATTACGACATCAGATCAATAGTTGCATTGGCATTAGGATCTGCTTTGGTAGGAGGAGCATTTTCTCCCATGAATCCTTTCGTCTCTCTTTTGGCCCAGGATATTGCTGAAGTGGAACTCAGTGAAGGATTGATTTATAGATTAGCATTTTTGGTTTTAGCAATCTTTGTCTGGGCCAGTTTTCACATTTATTTTGGCAAATTAAAGGAAGCACAAACAGAAACATACGAGCTGGTTCCTGTTAAAATATCGCTCAGAAATGGTTTAATCTTGTTTTTAACTTTCGCAGGATTAGGAATCATGGGCTGGGGAATCACTCAAAAGGACTGGGGGTTCAATGAGATGTCGGCGCTTTTCTTTGTCGTGGGAATAGTCTGTGGATTGATCGGGAACTTAGGACTGAATGGTACTGCAAGGCACTACGCAGCCGGATTTGGGGAAATGATCTTCGCCGGAGTGATTGTGGGATTGTCAAGGAGCGTTTACATGATTTTACAGGATGCATCCATCATTGACCCGATAATTCTTGCTTTTTTTGAACCCTTGGAGTCGTTGCCGAGTCAGGCTGCAGCTATCGGGCTTTTTATCAGTCAGACTCTAATTCACATTCCTGTTCCCAGCACATCCGGCCAGGCAGTTTTAACAATTCCATTGGCTACACCCTTGGTAGATTTACTTGGAGTCTCGAGGCAAATTGCAGTTTTAAGCTATCAGTATCCTGCGGGCTTAATGGATATCATTATTCCAAATAATGGGGGTATGATGGCCGTGATCGCAGCTGCAGGCGTAAAGTATAACCACTGGATCAGCTATATATGGAAAAGTTGGCTGCTCTTAATGGCAATTGGTTTGATATCTGTCCTATTCGCCCTAATTTGGTTCGCATAAACCTCCTGACCTATTATTATGAACATCAACGATCAGAACGCTCTCCAGCCCTACTTGCCTGCTGCTGACAGATACTCTCAAATGAAATATCGTCGCTGCGGAAAAAGCGGCTTGGTATTAACCGAAATCAGCCTTGGGCTTTGGCATAATTTCGGCCACAATGCAGATTTTACTTTGGGTAGAAGAATCCTGAGAAGAGCATTCGACCTTGGGATTTGCCACTTCGACCTTGCCAATAATTACGGACCTCCTTTCGGCTCAGCTGAAGAAAACTTCGGGAGAATCCTTCAAAAAGACTTCCTTCCCTATCGGGATGAATTGATCATTTCCTCCAAAGCAGGTTGGGATATGTGGCCGGGTCCTTATGGAAACTACGGTTCCAAAAAATACCTCGTTGCCAGCTGTGACCAAAGTCTGAAGCGAATGGGTCTTGATTATGTAGATATTTTCTATCACCACAGGCCAGATCCCGAGACTCCACTTGAGGAAACCATGGGTACGTTGGATCTCTTGGTGAGACAAGGAAAAGCCCTTTACGTGGGAGTATCTCAATACAATGCTGTAGATACTGCGAAAGCAATCGAAATCCTGAAAAATCTGGGAACACCGATGCTGATTCACCAACCTCGCTACAGCATGATTGACCGTTGGGCAGAAAATGGTCTGATGGATGTCTTGGGTGAAAAAGGCGTTGGAAGTATTGCTTTCTCTCCACTCGAGCAAGGAATGCTAACCGATAAATACCTGAAAGGAATTCCCGCAGATTCAAGAGCTGCTAAAGACGGCAGATATCTCAAGCCGGATCAAATCGGCGGTGAGAAGCTGGAAATGATCAGACATCTGAATGAAATTGCGTTGAAAAGAGGCCAAAGTCTTGCCCAAATGGCAATTGCATGGTTGCTGAAAGATCCAAGAATCACCTCGGTACTGATCGGAGTATCCAAGGCGGAGCAATTGGATGATAACGTTGCCGCGGTTGCAAACAGCAGTTTCACCGAAACTGAGTTGTCAGAAATCAAGAAAATTCTCGGAGCTTAATGTCTGCTATTTCCCCCCGAAGTGCCCTGATTTTGATCGTAATTGCTCAATTTCTGGGCACTTCTCTTTGGTTTGCCAGCAATGCCGTTGCCCCGGAAATCAGCATTCTCCTCAATAACCCAGGGATTCTGGCCAGTATCACTTCTTCCGTCCAGTTTGGGTTTATTGTCGGAACATTGGTTTTTGCATTCCTTTCAATTCCTGATCGATTTTCACCGAGAGATGTATTTTTCTTTAGTGCGGTTTTAGCCGCAATTTTCAATCTGTTGATTCCTGTTTTACCCATGAAACTCGGAATCGTTCTGGCATGCCGGTTTATGGTGGGCTTTTTCCTTGCCGGAATTTATCCTGTGGGAATGAAAATCGCCTCGGATTACTATCAAAAGGGATTGGGTACAGCTTTGGGGTTTCTGGTTGGAGCGACAGTTTTAGGAACCGCCTTCCCCCACCTTATTAAAGGACTCGATCTGAATTTCTCCTGGAAAATCATTTTTTGGAGTACTTCCCTGCTGGCCATTATCGGAGGATCAATCATTGGATTTTTTGTTCCGGACGGACCTCACCACAAACCAAATCCAAAATTTGATCTGGGATTATTACCCAAACTTTATAAAATCACTGAACTGAAAAGCATCGCTGCAGGCTATTTTGGCCACATGTGGGAACTCTACACGTTTTGGGCTTTCGTTCCAATGCTGATCGCCTATTTGGCAAAAGGCCAAAATACTGACAACCTAAACTCGCTACTTTCTTTTTCAATTATCGCCATAGGATCAGTTTCGTGTGGTCTTGGAGGCCTGATAGCTGCGAAAAGAGGAAGTAAATCTGTAGCTCAGTCAGCCTTACTCGGTTCAGGAATTTGTTGTATTCTGATTCCATTGGTGGTTTGGTTGGAACTTCCTTCCTGGGCTTGGATTCCATTTTTAGGAATCTGGGGATTTCTGGTGACGGCAGATTCACCTCAATTTTCTACGATGGTGGCCCAAAGTGTACCTGCGGAATACAAAGGAACTGCAATGACGATTGTCAACTGCCTTGGTTTCACCCTGACGATTTTCAGTATTCAACTTGGCCAGTTTCTGCTAAAATGGATTCAGGTTGACCAAATGCTTGCTTTATTGAGCATTGGCTCATTTTTGGGATTGGCTATTTTCAAAATTTATGACAAAAAAAGGGAGGCATCGTCTCCAAGCCTCCCTGCATAGTAAACGAACCGGACTATCGCACTACGTTTTCTAAGGTCGCCAAATAAACCCATTTTTGGTCTCTTGAGCTGAGGCCTTCATTGACAGCTTTTCTTTGGGCTTCGGTTTGATTGATATCCTCATAAGCCTGAGCGTTGAAAAACTGCATATAATCCTTGTACATATTCATAGTCAAATGAGTGGATTTTGCTTCTGAACCCAAAGGCAAGGCAGTTCTGAGAAAGCTCCAATGTCCCATCAAGCCCTGATCAATTCGCTTTTGATGAATTGGTTTGAAAACTTCAGTCTCTGCTTTTTCATATGCATCAAACTTTCCTTCAGCAGCCTTCATTAGATCAAATGATGCCAAAATTCCTGGCTTCACATGGAAAGCATCACTTGTAGACATGATTTCCTTCATATAGAGTCGCATTGGCAATTCTCTCATTGCCAGAGATTGCTGAAATAAATTAGCCACCTGAGCATCGCTGAGGTGAGGATAGGCAATTTTGGTATAAGCCATCATCTTTGATTCATCAAGCCCATTCATCATCTTCACCGGATCCTCGTAATAGGTGATCATAATATATTGGAAGGAGCCTTGATCTGCACCTGATTGAAGGGACCAAAAATCCCAACCTTTTATTTGCTTATCATTTAATGCCTGCCTGTACACTTTTTCCATCAAGTCCTTAAATTCGATGTAGTCAAAGAGCTGATCATTCTCAACTTTGATAAATTCGAATACCACGTACTGAGTTTGCTGGGCGCTGAGCGATCCTGCCCACAGCATCCCGCAAATCATCAAAAACAATAGCTTTTTCATAAATTCTGGGTTTTAGGGTTTATTGCGCTTTGTCTTTAATTTAAAAATAAATTTGGTTGATATCTTTATTTAATAGATATAATTTTATTTTAGGGAATATTTCATTCAAAAATCAAATTTTAATAAAGTGTGGCCGAAAATGTAATTTTTCTAAAACTCTTGGGGAATGCTTAGTATTTTAACAATCAAATCGGAGAAATAATGACAGGAATAACAAGAAGATCATGGCTAAAAAAAGCCTCTTTAAGCAGCGGTCTGGCGATGTTGGGAAGTGCAGGATTCGTTCCTTCATTAACTGCCGAGGAAATCAGAAAATATAATCCGAGACCTTTTGACGGTATAGTTCGCCTCGGTTCCAATGAAAATCCCTATGGACCTTCTGAATCTATGCGAAAAGCA
>VFKK01000084.1 GCA_009885605.1 Cyclobacteriaceae bacterium
CGAAATTCGTCAAGCAAAAATGCCTGCTCTTTTAGGACTAAATTCAATTCCTTGGTTTCTTTATCCTCTATTGAAAACTCCTGAGTCAAAGATTCAAACCCTACCAGGCTAATTTTAAGTTGGTAGGTGCCTTTTGGGAAGTCCTTTATCTCAAAATTCCCCTTTAAATCTGACTGAACTCCCCTTACCGTCCCTGCTAACACTACAGATGCCCCTTGAACCGGAAGCTGATTTTCATCAACAATACTTCCTTTTACTATATTCTTCTGGGCAAAACCCTCCAAGGACAGCATCAGTAAAATTCCCAAAAATAGGCAGTATGATTTCATGTTCTTATTCTTATCTGGACTTATTATAAATAATAATGCAAACATAAAACCTAAATCAAGACGACGCAATCTTTATTTAGACTTTTTCTAATTAAAATTTTTTTTGGAATACTTTTGAGAAATAAGGGGAATTTATTGAAGCTAGCCGGGTATTTTTTGGTCAAATCCGAACTTACTTCGATCAATTTCCTTTGGCTTTGAAGGCGGTTTTTTCATCAGTGTTTGGTGAGTCCCTTGGAATTGTCTGAAATTGCAAGACCTTCTCACCAAGAAAACACGCAGGCCATGGAATATAAAAAAGAGCTTTCCCCGGAGGAAACCAAAGAACTAATAGGAGTATTGAAAGCCCGTTTTGAGAAAAATCGGACCCGACATCAAGAGTTGGACTGGGAGAAAGTACAAGCTAAGCTCGAGGCCAAAGCCGATAAACTTTGGTCACTTCATGAAATGGAAAGAACCGGAGGTGAACCGGATGTTGTCCATCAGGACACTAAGACAGGCGAATACATTTTTTTTGATTGTTCGGCAGAGAGCCCTGCAGGCCGAAGGAGTATTTGCTATGATCTGGAAGGACAAGAATCCAGAAAAGAATTCAAGCCTGCAACCAACGCGCTTGATATGGCTGCATCAATGGGAATTGAACTTTTGACTGAAGAGCAATATCGGGAGTTGCAGAAACTTGGGAAGTTTGACTCAAAAACTTCAAGCTGGCTGAAAACTCCTGATGAGATCAGAAAACTAGGTGGGGCTCTTTTTGCAGATTTCCGCTATGGCCATGTCTTCGTGTATCACAATGGCGCACAGTCCTACTACGGCGCAAGGGCCTTCCGTGGTTGGTTGTCAGTTTAATTTCTGATTGGCAAAAAATCAGACAAAATAGTCCACTGGTTTGTTACCGAGCTTCCTTTGAAATCAGCGTTTTTCTAAAATGCGAAAGCCACTAAACCAGGAAGGCTGATTCATATTTTTTGACTCGGAACCATTTAGAATTCTAGTTTTTTTCAATGGTGGACTTTCCACTCCTACACCACCTAATCCGCTTAAGAATTCGGAAAGATATTTCGAAAATTCGTATGGCTGCTCAAGATTGGAAACGTGACCGGCATTTTCAATAATCTTAAATTTCGACTTATTAATTGCTACATACATAGATTCTGACAGAGCAGGCGGAGTAATCTTATCCTCTCTACCACACATAATCAGGGTCGGGATATTTATCTTATCCAGGCAGGTGCAGGTTTCTGAGCGCTCGGCAATTGCTTTCAAGCCCTGAATAATAATATGCTGGGAATTAGCAAAGACCACGTCTGTCAATTGGTCTACGATTTCTTTTTTGTTTGCCGGTGAATCTGGATGGAAGACTTTTTTTATAAATCCCTCATTGAATTTTTCAACCCCGTTTTCCCCAATATCCTCAATTACCTCATAGCGTTTTCTCTTTCCTTCAACAGTTTCGGCCATGCATTGGGTGTCACATAACACCAAACCTTCAAACCTGCCCGGAAACCTTTTAACTGCATTTAATGCGATGTATCCACCCATAGACAACCCGCAAACAATCGCTTTTTCGATTTTTAACTTGTCCATAAACTTGATCAGATCATCCGTAAACAAATCAATGCTCAGATGCGTGGATTCATCCGTAGATTTTCCAAATCCCCTTATATCACAAGAGATCAAGCGATAGGTAAATTTTAAAAATTCAAGTTGAAACTCCCACGTAGTTTTATCGAAAGGAAAACCATGTAAAAAAATGACCGGAACTCTTCCCTCCCCAACATCATCATAAGATAAATCAAAGTCATTTACTGCGATACTTAAATCGTATCCTTTGGATTTTGTTTCCATGGTGTATTGGTTTAAAATAATTCTTTAACAATCAGTTTTTTATCAACTCTCAAATCGAATAATTGAGTTTCTACTGATTCAATCATCGGTGGCGGACCGCAGATATAAAAATACTGCTTCAGGTTTGCCACGTTTGTTTTCAAAAATTCCTTGGTAATTTTTCCATAATGGTAGCCTTCAATTTCCTCATCGGACAAAATATTGATAAATGAATCACCCATTATCTCTTTGAATTCCTTCTCGAGAATGATGTCAGCTTTTGTTTTATTTGCAAAGACCAGCCTGTTATTTCCAATTTCATTTTTAGCCTTCAAATCTCTCAAAATGGAAATAAAAGGAGTTACACCTGCTCCTCCTGCAATAAATACCCCCTCTCCTTTATAAGTTATCGTTCCATAAACATCATGAAGCACCAACTCCTCGCCCGGCTTCAAGTTTAACATCTCCTTGGTGACGCCGTCGTGCTCCGGATAAGTTTTGATTGTAAACTCCAAAAAATCGTGGGCAGGCAAATTTGTAAAAGTAAATGGCCTTTTTTCTTTAACCCAAACAATCTTGTTGATGGATAATTCGGTAGCCTGTCCGGGCACAAAATTGAATCCGGAAGGTTTACTTGCGACAATTTGTATTACATCATTCGTTATCTTTTTGATCGATTTTATTTTTACAATATGATGTTCCACCAGAATAATTGTTAATAAGTTTTGAAGGACATTTTCAAACCTGGTTTATTAATCACAGGATTGTTTGAACAACTTTTGAAGAGCGACTTTAACTCATCTCTCCTGATCAGGCATTTTCCCGATCCCGAAAAGGAAGGAAATTTCTTATAATAGTCACTTATTCTGATCAGGTAATGACAGTAATTAAGCCAACTGAGCACGAAAAACTTCTTCCTCGTCTTATTGATCCTTTTTGACCTTTCCGTTTCAGCACCTTAATTTCAAAGTTCGCTCGGGCAGGATTTTTTTTAAAAAAATCAAACGAGCCAGAATCTGGCAATCAAGCTTTGAACCACTTGATTTCTCTCTCTTCTGTTTATTTTCACACTTCCTTGCTTGATTAAACTGTTTTCAAGATTTATAAATCCTTTTTATGGCTTGGATAATCTCTATTTAAGCCTTGTTAATTTGCCCGGAAATTTCCTTTGGATTGATTTCGTTTGAATAATTTATACCCAACAAAAATTCCCAATTCCGGGGCATATTTACCTCAATTAAGGGTTTGTTCTTCAGGCAAATAGTGTAAAGGAAGTGTAGCTTTTTGCCACGCAGGAGATTGTATATCGCACTTAATTTCTTTCGTCAGCTCTATCTTAAAGTAAGAAAAAACAAACTTTTTCAATCAGGATATTTTTTACAATCCAATTCACCCAAACCAAAGTCAAGCCTGGTAAAAAGACCTTATTTTTGGCAATCTTCTTTGCACATACTTGAACCCGGGCTGTTCCACAATCAACTACCAAACTGACCTAATGAATCTTCTTGAAAAAATAAAGTCCGCACCGGAATCCATCAGTTTTTCTGAAGTGATTTCCTACATAGATGAAAATTACGCCTTCACTCCCACTCCCTTTACCAACGGCAATGCCGTCAATGAGGCAACTCAGAACAACGGTTCCTGCAAAATATTTACGTTTGCAAAGCTTCTGGAACTGACACCGGATCAGACCTTAAATCTTTTCGGGGATTATTATAGGAAGGACGTCCTCCAAAACCCCGAAGGAACTGATCACCAAAATATCCGCAATTTCATTGAGTCAGGTTGGGAAGGAATCGGTTTTGAAGGAGATGCCTTACAGGTAAAATAAGGTTTGCTTTATGTTCAGCGTAGAAAAAAGTTTATGTATGTACGCTTTCTTACCACTAACCAAATAAAACAAGGATTGAAGTCCAAATGTACGTGCTCCACCGCGCCTGTGCGCCCTTGGTGTAGCGGA
>VFKK01000006.1 GCA_009885605.1 Cyclobacteriaceae bacterium
ACTTCAATTGAAAGGAGCAAAAAAATTAAGCTTCGGGAGTAATCTCTCCCTCTTCATAAAACTTGTAACGCAAAACCAATTCCAAAGCTAAAGTAATAGCCCGATTGATGGGATGTTGATGGCAAAGGGATTCATCGATGTCTTTAAGCCTGGTGTAATATCCGGTGGCTAAAGGTATTTCCATGTCCTGATTGATCCTCAAGGTCGATTCCTGGTATTTTTCTGCTTTTTCATCTTTGAGGATTTTGCAGATAATCAATTCTTTTTTTCCTAATCGATCTCTCCTTGCAGAGGCTCCAAATAGTCGGCAAATCATTCCTCTTTTTGAGTAGTTTCCGCAAAATCCCTTGCTTCCATCTTCCGATTGAGATCGATAAACAATGCAATTCCCCGGCTCGGTGTGAGCCTCCAAAGCGACCAGCGTGGATTCGGCAAGTCCTTTTTCGTAAAGATCGAAGGCAAGAGGTAAAAATTCTTGCGGGGAGGCCGGAACCTGAGGATTAGCACAGCAGAAGCCACAGCCAGACTTACAACCCAAACCCGCCTCAGAAGCAAATTGCTTAACTTCGGAATCCAGCTCCTCAAACAAGTCCAGAACTGCCTGGGATTTCTCAGCGAGATTCATCTCTTTCTTTATTAATTAGTGCACAAAAGTACATCCGCTGAAGCATTAAGAGCCATGACAGTTGGGATTTTTTTTATCTTGATTTTCAATCATTTAGAATAGTATTATCTCGAATCCCTCATTTACTTCGTTTATTTGAGTGAATGGATCGTTTTCTTTAAAAAAAATCAAGTGTATGGCTAGTCTGGAAAATGAAAAAGAAGATGAAAGAATCCGTCAGGCTTTCAAGGAGCGGGATTGGAATGAGATAAAAAGCGCCGATTCTTGGTCAATATTCAAGATCATGTCAGAATTCGTAGATGGCTTCGAAAAATTAGCCAAAATCGGACCCTGTGTTTCAATTTTTGGATCGGCCCGCACTCCCAGGGACCACGAATATTATAAAATAGCTGAAGAAGTCGCCGCGAAATTAGTCCGCCATGGCTATGGTGTTATTACTGGCGGAGGACCGGGCATCATGGAAGCAGGAAACAAAGGAGCTCATTCGGAAGGGGGAAAATCCGTAGGTCTCAATATTGTCTTGCCATTTGAGCAATTCAACAACATCTACATCGATAGAGACAAATTGATGACCTTCGATTATTTCTTTGTTCGTAAAGTCCTCTTTATTCGATATGCTCAGGGGTTTGTAGTACTTCCGGGTGGGTTTGGTACGTTGGATGAGCTTTTTGAGGCACTTACCTTGATACAAACAAATAAAATTGGACGCTTCCCAATTGTTTTGGTAGGTAAATCCTATTGGGGAGGGTTAATTGACTGGATTAAACAAACACTGATTGAAGAAAATAAATATGCTAAGCCAGAAGATCTGGACCTCTTTTGGCTGGTAGATGATGCCACGGAAGCGGTAAAGGTAATTGACGATTTCTACAGCAAATATCTGCTTAGTCCGAACTTCTAATGCAAAAAATTCACTTGTTTATTATCTATGCTTTGCTTAGCTGTAGCCTATTCTTGGCAGGATATTCCTTCTGGAGAAATACCTCGCAGTCAACCTCTGAGGATATATTCCAGGACGAACAGGTTCTTCAATCAAGACCTAATCCGTCCCGAGATTCAGTAAGACTTTTTGATATCCCTTCAGAATTAGATTTTGCGGGGGAAAAAGTCCCCTTGGAAACAGGAGATGTTTTAGAAAGACTGGAGCGAGAAATCTACGTGAACGCCTATTGGGAATCGAACATGATCCTTCTGATGAAGCGATCTGCCAAATACCTTCCGGAAATTGAGCGAATGCTGAAAGAGAATGGAGTCCCCGATGATTTCAAATATCTGGCTATGGCCGAAAGCGGTTTGATGAATGTCGGCTCTCCGGCAGGGGCCAGAGGATTTTGGCAAATCCTGGAAACCACTGGCAAAGAATATGGGCTGGAAATTTCCAATGACGTAGACGAGCGCTACCATCTTGAAAAATCCACTGAAGCTGCTTCAAAGTATTTCAAAAAAGCACATGCAAAATTTGGAGAATGGACTGCGGTGGCAGCAAGCTACAACATGGGACAGACAGGATTTGCAAAGCGACAAGAGGAGCAACTTCACCGCAACTACTACGAAATGTATCTGAATGATGAGACCAGCCGCTACTTGTTTCGGATTTTAGCTTTCAAAGTCATTTTTGAAAATCCGGAATCCTTTGGGTTTTACCTTCTTGAAAGTGATTATTACAAAAATTCTCCCTTGAAAATTATTGAAGTCAATCAGGATATCAAGGACTTGCCCCGATGGGCCAAACAGCAAGGCAGCAGCTACAAAAATCTAAAACTTTATAATCCATGGCTTCGTGATCAGGATCTGAATGTGAAGCGAGGAAAAGTCTATGAAATAAAGCTTCCGGAGTAATTTTAAACTTTCCCGAATCAATTTCCCAAAACTTCCGGTCTAATTCGCAGGTTACTACTTTAGAATTTGGCTATCGCTTCCGCCTGAAAATGCGTAACTTCGCCGTTTAAAATTGTCAGTCCCCTTTATGAGTCAATCCACTCCTTCACAGGAAGAATACATCGAAATTTTTGGTGCCAGAGAACATAATCTCAAAAACCTTGATCTGAAAATCCCCCGAAATAAGCTCGTGGTGATTACCGGTCTGAGTGGTAGCGGGAAAAGTTCACTTGCTTTTGATACAATCTATGCCGAAGGTCAACGACGCTACATGGAGAGTTTCTCGGCATATGCCCGCTCCTTCCTCGGTGGAATGGAAAGGCCGGATGTGGATAAGATTAACGGGCTTTCGCCGGTGATCGCGATTGAGCAAAAAACTACATCTAAAAATCCGCGGTCTACTGTAGGCACGGTGACGGAGATTTACGATTTCATGCGTTTACTTTTTGCCAGGGCAGGGGAAGCTTATTCCTATCTCACCGGCACCAGAATGATTAGGCAAACAGAGGATCAGATCATCGAGCAGCTTTTTACCAAGTTTCTGGGCAAAAAACTTTATATACTCGCGCCAGTGGTGAAAGGTAGAAAAGGCCATTATCGGGAGCTTTTCGAGCAAATCCGAAAAATGGGATTTTCGAAAGTTCGGATCGATGGAGTTGTAATGGATATCGAACCCAAAATGCAGGTAGATCGATACAAAATCCACGACATAGAGATCGTCATCGACCGAATTGTTGCAGATGAGGAAGACCGGTTTCGCATCACCCAGTCTTTGAAAGCGGGACTTCAGCATGGCAAAGGAGTAATCATGATTCGGGATGAATCCGGAGAAATTCATCATTTCTCCAAATATCTGATGGATCCCGAGACAGGACTTTCCTATGAGGAGCCTGCTCCAAATACTTTTTCGTTCAACAGTCCCTATGGAGCTTGTCCCACCTGCAATGGCTTGGGAGTAATCGAAGAAATCACCCGTGAAAGCATCATCCCCGATCCAAGCCTGAGCATTACACGGGGTGGAATTGCGCCATTGGGTGAATATAGAGATATCTGGATTTTTAAAAAGATCGAAGCAATTCTGAAGCATTACAAGTGCAGTATGAGCACTCCGATCGGGGAACTTCCCGAAGAAGTAGTGGATGTGCTGCTCAATGGAGATAGGGTCGAAGTAGCTGTTGATTCGACAAAATATCCCGGCACAAAATGGCACACAACTTTCGAAGGAATTATCGTCTTTCTCCAAAAATATCAGGAAGGAAGCTCGGATAAAATCCAGGATTGGGTGAGTGAATTTACCTCTATCCAAAAATGCCCGGATTGCCAAGGCTATCGATTGAAGAAAGAAGCCCTGCACATCAAAATTGATGGAAAACACATCGGTGAGCTTGCCATGCTGGATATTCGGGCACTTGGTGATTGGTTTGATGGCCTGGAGGATCGCCTCACAGCTAAACAAAAAATTATCGCCCACGAAGTCTTGAAAGAAATCCGTAAGCGAATCGGATTCTTGCTCGACATTGGATTGGATTATCTTTCGCTGAATCGTCCGCTGAGAACACTTTCGGGAGGAGAAGCGCAGCGAATCAGATTAGCTACTCAGATCGGGACACAATTGGTCGGTGTGCTTTACATTTTGGATGAACCCAGCATAGGCCTTCATCAGCGCGATAATGTGAAATTGATAAAAGCCCTCCAAAGTCTTCGGGATTTGGGAAATTCTGTATTAGTCGTAGAGCATGATAAAGACATGATGATGGAGGCAGATTATGTAATCGACATGGGCCCAGGAGCGGGAAGACATGGCGGCCATATCGTCGCGGCAGGAATTCCTCAGGAAATCCTTGAAAGCGGAGGAATCACTTCCAAATATTTAAGTGGCAAGCTCGGACTACCTGTTCCACTGGAAAGAAGAAAAGGAAAAGGCGAAAGATTGGTTCTTAAAGGAGCCAATGGAAATAACCTTAAAAATATAGATCTGGAGCTTCCATTGGGCACGTTGATTTGCATCACTGGTGTATCGGGAAGCGGCAAAAGCACACTGATCCATGAGACACTTTTTCCGATTTTGAATCGTGAGTTTTACAATTCGAAGAAAGAAGCAATGATTCATCAGAGTATCACCGGGCTTAGTTTGTTGGACAAAGTGATCGAGGTGGATCAATCTCCAATCGGCAGAACTCCCCGATCCAATCCAGCAACTTATACCGGCGTATTTTCAGACATTCGTACACTTTTCACAGAATTACCTGAATCTAAAATCCGTGGGTACAAACCCGGCAGATTTTCGTTCAATGTGAAAGGCGGACGCTGCGAAGATTGTGAAGGGGCCGGAATGAAACTGATCGAGATGGACTTCCTCCCGGACGTTCACGTTCCTTGTGAAACCTGCAAAGGCAAGCGCTATAATCGCGAAACCCTTGAGGTAAGATTCAAAGGCAAATCAATTTCTGATGTCCTTGATATGACCGTGGAGCAAGCAGTAGAATTCTTTGATTTTCAGCCAAAAATACTTCGCAAAATCAAGACGTTGAACGAAGTTGGCCTAGGCTATATCACGCTTGGCCAACATGCAACCACACTTTCCGGGGGAGAAGCCCAACGTGTAAAATTGGCCACTGAGCTGTCTAAGAAAGACACCGGAAAGACCTTTTACATATTGGATGAGCCAACTACTGGATTACATTTTCAGGATATTGAATTGTTGATGTTGGTTGTGAATGGATTGGTAGACAAAGGCAATACTGTTTTGATCATTGAGCATAACCTGGATGTGATCAAGATGGCTGATTTCATCGTTGATCTGGGACCTGAAGGTGGAAACAAGGGTGGAAGAATCGTCGCTCAAGGAACTCCCGAACAAGTAGCCAAAAACCCTGACAGCTATACTGCTAAATTCCTCAAGACAGAATTAAACATCCAATCACTGGTAAAATCATAGCTTTAATCCTTTTATCAAATTAAAATCATCAGTTCTATCCTGATCTCTATCTTTGGCGGTCAATGAACAGGCTGAGGTTATATTGGATTTTACAAATTCTGGGATGGGGATCGTTCGCCTTCGTGAATATTCTGTTTGCCTCACTCTCAAGCGGAATATCGGCGGTACAACTTTGGGCTTTTGTCGTTTTAGCAATTTTTTACCTCCTTTCCACTCACTTTCTTCGCTTCATTGTCAAGTCCTACGAGTGGTTTAAACAAAGCATTCCCCAGCTCCTATTTCAATCCTTACTCGCAATTTTAGCCCTGAGTTTTGTCAACATCGTCGCTCAGATTCTGATCAATATTGGATTCGGAACGCTCCGTCCTGCTGAGGATTTCAAGATCGTTATTATTTTGGTAAACCTGTTTGTGGCGTTCCTTTACTATGCTATCTGGTTTTTGCTTTATTTCCTTTTCCACTTTCTGGACAGCTATAATACTTCCCTGAAATACGAAGCTAAAATAAATGAATTCCGACTCAATCACCTGAAAAGCCAGCTTAACCCCCACTTCATCTTTAATGCATTGAACAGCGTAAGAGCACTGGTGGATGAGGATCCTGTGAAGGCAAAAACCGCCATCACACTTATCTCCAACATGCTTAGATTCTCGTTGATGATGGATAAAAAACAGACAATTGATTTCTCCGATGAATTAAACACCGTGAGTGATTATCTGGAACTGGAGACAATCCGATTTGAAGAGCGGCTGACCGTGGTCTATCAAATTGAGGATGAGTCTTACAGTTATAAAATTCCCCCTATGATGCTCCAGACCATTGTAGAAAACGCAATTAAACACGGTATTTCAAACCTGCTAAAAGGCGGAATAATTGAAATCAAATGTCGGGAAGGTCTTGAAGAGGACCTTTATATTCAGGTAAAAAATAGCGGCCAACTTACCACTCAGCCCAATCTCAAAGCACAGGGAGAGAAAGGCCATGGCATAAGCAATACTGTGCAAAGACTAAAACTAGTCTATGGAGATAAGGCCAGCTTCCGTATCTTCAACTCGGGAACCGAATTCGTGATTGCTGAAATCAAAATACCAAAACAAAGAGTTAATTTACCCTAACAAACTCAAGAAAAATGCGAGCCATAGTAATTGACGATGAAAGACTAGCACGAAAGGAGCTAATCACACTTCTTAATCAACTCGAAACTGTAGAAGTGGTGGGCGAAGCCGTAAATGTGGACGATGCCAAAGAGAAAATAGATCTTCTGAATCCTGACGTTATTTTCCTCGACATCCAAATGCCGGAAAAAACAGGTTTTGAGCTCCTCGAAGAACTTGATAATGTTCCTCATGTGATCTTCACAACGGCTTACGATGAATATGCCTTAAAAGCTTTTCAGGTGAATGCGTTGGATTATCTCCTAAAACCCATCGAGCCCAAGCGTTTAGAAGAAGCCATCAACAAATTGTTGATCAAAATGGAGGGAGGCCCAAAAAGCGAACAATATTCATCTTCTCAAAATCAAAAGAAACTTACTCTTGAAGATCAGGTTTTTGTAAAGGACGGGGATAGATGCTGGTTTGTAAGACTTTCAAATGTTCGGTTATTCGAATCAGATGGAAACTACATCAAAGTGTATTTTGAGAACTTCAAACCAATGATTCACAAATCTCTCAATGCTTTGGATGAACGTTTGGATGAAAAATCATTTTTTCGTGCCAGCCGCAAACATATTATCAACCTGGGCTGGGTGGAAGCTATAGAGCCTTGGTTCAATGGTGGATTAGTTGTAACCCTAAAAGGTGGAGATAGAATTGAGGTAAGTCGAAGACAAGCAGCTCGTTTTAAGGAAATGATGAGCCTCTAAATTTTTCATATTCAAAAAAAAGCATTTGATTTTCGAAATTAAATTTTGTAACTAGAGGTTGTTAGCTGGAAAGTAAGCTAATTATTTCTATTCACACACTAAAACGCCTATCTGCCACCTACTTATGAAAGAAGAGCGGATTTTAATCGTCGAAGACGATCTAAGCATTGCAGAAAATATTCAAGAGATTCTTGAGCTTCTCGGTTATGTCAACATTGACATTGCAAACTCTGCAAATCAGTGCATTAAAGTAATTAAAAAGTATCGTCCGGATTTGGTATTCATGGATATCAAACTTAAGGGAGATAAAGATGGAATCGAATTGGGTGAGATCGTAAAACAAATGGTGGATGCACCGCTGGTTTTCGTAACATCCTACAGTGATCCTACCATCATCGAGCGGGCAAAACGCATTTCACCGGCAGGTTTTATTGTAAAGCCATTCAATACAAATGATATTCATGCGATTGTAGAGATTGTTCTTTACAACAAAAGAACAAAGCCAGCCGCTGAAACAACAATTGTAAAAAGTTCAAGTGACAGCCCTTATTTGGTGACAGATGCAGTATTCATAAAAGCAGATAATGCTTTTGAGAGAGTACAGTATGAGGACATTTATTATGTAGAGGCAAATGGAAATATGGTCAATATTTTCACCAAGAATCGGGATTATAATATCAGGAAATCCATGAAAGAGATCGAAGACATCCTGCCTTCTCAGTTTTTTCTTCGTGTTCAAAAATCATTCATTGTCCACCTTGGTCAAATCGAAAGCTTTAATACCAAAGAAATCACCCTCTTAAAAGGAGCCGTAG
>VFKK01000277.1 GCA_009885605.1 Cyclobacteriaceae bacterium
TTGAGGAATTATTCCGATTGGCAGGACGAAAGCCCGAGGATCACTTCGAATACCTTCGCCTTCCGGTGGCTTGTCATTATTTCTGGGAAGATGGAAAAAAGCTGAAGGCTTATGCTGATATCAATGCCTTTTCGCAGGAAGTGGAAACCCAACTTGGTGAACCTGCTTCTCATGTTCGTGAAGCCCTGAAAAAATCAGCCTTCATTTACGACCATCTGGCACCGCTTTTTATGCATCGCTCCCTGCATAAGCTTGGCACCTGGACCAATCCTCAGGCGTTGCGCTCGTATCTGAAAATGGGAAAACTGGGAATTTTCTCCACTATGAATGGCGCCAACGAATCCCAATTCAACCATCCCAAACTTATTCAGCTTTTCAATCGATACGCGACTTACAATGGTTCGAATCCCTACGAAACACCGGGCACGTTGAATATCATTCCTCATCTCGAGTTTAACATCGGAGCCTTTTTCCCGAAAAAAGGCATGCATGATATCACGCAGAGTTTGTTTAAACTATCCCGGGAGTTGGGTGTGAACTACCATTTCGGAGAGAAAGTCGATGAAATCCTGGTGGAAAACGGGAAAACGACCGGAATCCGAATCGGTGAGAAAACTTATCCAGCAGATTTGGTCGTCACGAATATGGATATGGTCAATGCCTACAAGACCATCCTTCGAAAGCAGAAACAACCCAAGCTGATTCTCGAACAGCCGAAATCTAGTTCCGCACTTATTTTCTACTGGGGCATCAAGCGCAACTTCCCCGAGCTGGACCTTCACAACATCCTTTTCTCCGATAATTACCTGGAGGAGTTTGAGCATATTTTCAAAAAAGGGACGATCACTCAGGATCCGACGGTCTACATCAACATCACTTCAGTGTACAAGCCGGATGACGCGCCGAAGGACTGCATGAATTGGTTTACGATGATCAATGTCCCTAATAATCAGGGACAGAATTGGGATGTTTTGATTGCCGAAGCCCGAAAAAATATCATCCAAAAGCTCAACCGGATTCTGAAAACGGACATCGAATCACTCATCGAAGTAGAAGATATTTTGGATCCGCGCACGATCGAATCCCGAACATCCAGCGCTCAGGGTGCTCTCTACGGCAACAGCTCCAATAATATGTTTGCTGCTTTCCTTCGCCACGCCAACTTCTCCTCCTCGATCAAAAACCTGTACTTCTGTGGCGGCAGCGTCCATCCCGGAGGCGGAATTCCTCTTTGTCTGCTTTCAGCGAAAATAATGAGTGAGATGATTGAATAAAATGGTCCACAGACGACGGACCACGGTCGACAGCTCAATTTACTGATCCCCAGTTATTGTGAGGACTTGATAAAATTGATAATTGTCCACGGACCACAGTCGACAGATCGTCTTTCTGAAATTCAGAGGTTATGATAAATAATCAAAGAGTTAAAAATCAGGATATGCTATTTCTCAGGGCCTGAATTTTGACAATCAAAGTTTCATAAGAATTGTAGAGCCTTAAAAAGTCAGCATCGTTTATGATTTTTCTTCTTTTTCCAAGATAAAGGCAACTGACAACTTCGATTGCGGACCTAATGGAATACCCAAGAAATTTCTTGAATTCAGCATTGGATTGTCCTGTTGAGCCTTCAGCAATATTTAAAGCAACAGAATCTGCCGCTCTTTGTATTTGGGAGGATAATACGAAGCGTTCATCAGTCGGAAAAGTTTTGATTAACTCATTAACTTCTGCGGTCAAACCAATCGATATATCCCAAACTCGGAGTTCCTCAAATTTGAAAGCCATAAGCAAAAAATGTTTAGGAATAAATCTATGAAATAAAAGTCTGAAGTTCACTTATACAAGCCGTGGACCGTGGACTGTCGTCTGTTGACTAAACTTCCTTACTCACCTCTGCAATCGCCTCCATCACCAGATCCTGCTCAAATCCTTTACTCATCAGGTATTGGCTGACTTTGAATCGCTTTTTATAAGGTTCTTTTTCAGAGGTCTTCTCCCATTTCTTCTCCGTCTGGGTTAAAAGCACATCGTAATATTCCTCCGGATCGATTTCTGAAAGTCCGTATTGGATGCAGCGGGGACTGATTTCCCTCATCTTCAATTCCCTCTGAATTCGCGTCCGTCCCCATTTTTTGAGTTTGAATTTGCCCCTGGCGAAAGCTCTTGAGAATCGCTCTTCATCGATGAAACCGTCGGTAATCATTTCTGCAAGTAACTCTTCTGCCTTATCTCCCTGAATGCCTTTTTCATAGAGCTTTCTTCTCGCTTCCCATTGGCAGCGCTCCTGATAAGCGCAATAAGTCGAAAGCTTTTCATGGGCTTCTTCAAAGGACCAGTACTTTTTTGGAGGCTGATCCGGGTTATATTTTCCCCAACTGGACATTTTCCGTATTTTTAAGGCAAATTACCTCGCTTACCCTTTTTTCCAAACCATTTATAAATCTCAACCCTCACCATGCGTAGAAAAATAATTGCCGGCAATTGGAAGATGAACCTGACTTTAGACGAAGGTCAAAAACTCACTTCGGAGATTGTCAATATGTACAAAGACGAAAACGTCAAGGATGTAATCGCTGTATTGAATCCTCCATTCCCGCATATTTTCCCTGTAAAGAAACTGATTGGTGACATTAAAGGCATCGCGATTGGGGCTCAGAACTGTTCAGACAAAGAATTCGGAGCTTTCACCGGAGAAGTTTCTGCAAAAATCCTTGCCTCATTTGGTGTGGAATACGTGATCATCGGTCACAGCGAGCGTCGTGAATATTTCAAAGAAACGAATGAATTTTTGGGCAAAAAAGTAGTTGCTGCTTTGGCACAAGGACTGACTCCGATCTTCTGCTGCGGTGAATCTCTCGATATCAGAAATGCAGGAACTCATGAGGCAAATGTCAAATATCAACTGACTGAGAGTCTTTTTGGCCTGAGTGCCGGAGACATGGCAAGAGTCGTGATTGCCTACGAGCCAATCTGGGCAATCGGAACAGGCAAAACTGCGACATCAGATCAGGCTCAGGAAATGCACCTGGCATTGAGAAGACATATCGCTTCCAAATTTGGTAAAGAACTCGCAGGTGATATCTCAATCCTTTACGGAGGCAGTATGAATGCCGCGAATGCAGCTGACTTGCTTTCCAAGCCGGACGTGGACGGAGGATTGATCGGTGGAGCATCCCTGAAGTCACGTGACTTCCTGGACATCATTAAATCGTACTAAAAATCAAATGGATTACCTGGAGTTTAAAATAAAATGTCTCGATGAATTTCGGGAAATCCTGATTGCCGAATTATCGGAAATTGGCTTCGATTCTTTCCTTGAAACGGAGGAAGGAATCGATGCTTATACCATTGAAGAAGATTTTGATCGGGAGGCCTTTGACGCTGTCATCTCCCAATACAAGGAGGAAGGCCAACTTTCAGTTTCCGAAGGCAAAATGCCCAAAGTAAACTGGAATGAAGAATGGGAGAAAAACTACGACCCTATCCCGGTGGACGATTTGGTCTATGTTCGGGCTTCTTTTCACCCTTCTGTTCCGGGATTCCGTCACGAGATTGTGATCAA
>VFKK01000254.1 GCA_009885605.1 Cyclobacteriaceae bacterium
ACGCTTTCATCTTTGGGAATCAGATTAATTGCCGGAAAAACTTCCGATCGCTATGGCCGGGTTCCTGTAATGCGAGTTGCAAGCCTAATGTTGATTTTGGCAATGGTTACTATTGCTTTCGCAGATAGCAAAGCTATTTTACTTTGGTCAGGAGTTCTTTTCGGATCCGCCGTTGGAATGTATAGTCCCACCACCTCAGCTTGGGTTGTAGATTTGTCTTTGGACAAATTCCGCGGGAGAGCTATTGCAACGATGTACATTTTCCTGGAAGCAGGAATAGGTATCGGAGCAGTTGTTTCCGGTTGGCTGTACGACAATAAACCGGAAAACTTCAAACTCGTTTTCCTTACGAGCGGATGTGTTGCAGCTTTGGCTTTTGTCCTTTTGCTATTTGTGAAAATGGACAAGATGCCTGTTCACCCGGTTTCAGCCTAGTTCCCCAGATATGAACTTGCTCTTGGAATCGGCAAAATCGAGCGTTGGCGACCATTGTAATAAGTCACTTTTTGACCATCAAAAAAGGCTCCTTCCTCCAGCATAATCCGCACATCCTTGTTCCATTCCTTTACAAAAACTACTGCGTTTAATTCAATTGCGTAGCCTGTGTTAGCATGCAATGGAAAATCCCCGGCTCCGGGAGTATCACCTTGATTATCCCACATACCTATAGTAGGACCTGCTGAATGTCCGTAGAATCCCAAAGGATGCGAGTAAATACTTCCTCTGATTCCTTCAGCATCCATCATTTTTCTGGCTTCGCGAAGGATTTGATTCCCTGTCTTTCCAGCAACGAAGTTTTGGGTTAGCAAATCCTGTACACGATTTCCTGATTTGAATGCTTCCTTTAAATAGGACGGAACTTCAGTTTCGCCTGGCTTAAGAACGTATGCCAGTTCTTGCGTATCAGTGTTCAATCTCATATAAGTGATCCCAAAATCAATATGAAGCAAATCACCGGGCATAATCACCTGCTCTGATGGTCTGGATGCAAAAGATCTGGTACTCTCTTTTGAAGCAGGATCAGGCCTCTGAATATCCACTGTCGGATGAAACCAGGTATCAAGTTTCAATGATTTGATTTTCTCCCGGTACCACCAAACCACATCTTCCGTCGTGGTCACTCCAGGAGTGATCACACGCTCGGATAGTCCTTCCTGAATGATGTTATGCGCCAACTGCTGAATATGTCTGTAAGTTGCCATTTCAGACGGAGTTCTTGTTTCCAACCAGCGAACAGCAAGTGTTTGAGCAGAAACCACTTTTTCGGGATATCCTGATGGAAGATTTTTAGCCATTTCCTCATAATCAAAATGTGTTAAACCATCGGCATGCCCGTAATCTTTGGCAAAGTTGAGTCCTATTTTCTTGGGATTTTTTGAGGCAATCAATTCTGTGAGCGCTTTCCATTGGTTAGGTTGAGCTTCGGGGTCCCAGGCTCTTTTAAAAGCTTTGCCCACATCATAGCGGGCGACGGCGAAAGTTTCCACAGGTGCATTTGGAGTTGGCTGATACATGACCAAAATAGTCCTTCGCCTTGCAGCCATCCAGGTAGCCGGCAGCATGGTTCGAATCACCGGATCTTCATTGTACTCCCTAGAAATCACCACCCACATATCGATGCCAGTCTCCGTCATCAGTTGAGGTAAAAGATTGGTAATCCGCTCATCCAACCAGGAATCAATCACTTCCGCCTGCTCACGCTGAGACAAAACGGCAAGATCCTGTGCCTGAATAGATGTGAAAACCAATAAAAAAGCCATGGTGTAAACGTATCTGATCATCTTAAATGAAGGGTTTAAGCCCTTAATATAGAGGAATCAGAACAAATCAGAATCAGATTTTACTTCAGAAACCAAATTCTCTGGTTCAGCAGGTAAACTCTCCTCAATTCTCCTTTTACTCAAGGCGTGAAAACGATAGAAAAGTAAAATCGCGGTGATACTTAAACCGATCAATAAACCATACCAAATTCCTTTTTCTGCCATTCCGAGTTCAAAAGCCAGAAAATATCCCAATGGCAAACCCAATACCCAATAAGCTACCAACGTCACCAGAGTTGGGACTTTTACATCTTCCATTCCTCTCAGTACTCCTAATCCTGCAACCTGCGCTCCATCCGACAATTGGAAGAGTGCAGCAATGATCAATAAAGACGCTGCCATGGAAACCACCTCAGGGTCATCAATGTAGAGAGTTGGCAAAAACATCCGGAATATCACAAAAATCATGGCGGTCGAAAACATGAAAATCAAGACCATCCCGAAGATCACCATTCCGGCCTCTCGCATCCCTTTCAAATCTCCCCGACCAATCAGATTGCTGACGCGGATCATACCTGCAGTAGAAAGTCCTGCTGCCATCATGTAGCTGATTGAGGCAAGATTAAGCGCGATTTGGTGACCAGCAAGAGCATTTACTCCGATCCAGCCCATCATAATTGCCGCTGCGCTGAAAGCACTCACTTCAAAAATGTACTGGAAACCTGTCGGAATACCGATATTCAAAATCCTTGAAATAATCGGCATGCTTACTTTTTTCAACTTGAGGGAAAGCGTATAAATACTATATCGCTTAGATCTGAGAATGTAATAACCCATCATGATTGGCATCAGAATCCTTGAAATCAAAGTTGCCCAGCCTGCACCCATTAATCCGAGTTCAGGGGCTCCGAACATTCCCCAAATCAACACCCAGTTTAAAAACACATTTACCAGGTTACAAACGATCGTGATGTACATCGCCTGCTTGGTCTGAAAAAGTCCTTCTGCAAATTGTTTGAAGGTCTGAAAAATCATGAACGGGAATAGCGATGCCGTAATAACCAATAAATATGGAATGGTCAAAACAACCACTTCCTCCGGTTGTCCAAGGAAATGCAAGCCCTTGGAAAGTCCCAGGACCACTCCTGTCAATGCAACGGCTGTTATGATATTGATCCAAAGGCTGTGTCCAAATAAATTGGATATTCTCTTTGTCTTTCCTTTTCCCTCTGCGATGGAAACCAGCGGTGTTATTCCCATTGAAATCCCCATCCCAAACATCAGAATCACAAAGAAAATACTGTTTGCCAAAGAGGAAGCTGCTAGAGGTAAAGCACCAAGTCTGCCCACCATCATACTATCTGCCACACCAACTGAGACCTGCCCCAGCTGACTTATCATAACCGGAAAGGCCAGCGCAAATGTTACGTTGAAGTGTTCTTTGATTGTCATCTCAATAGCCCATTATTCTAGCTGCTTTTAAAACTCCTGCTATACTGATTCCATCGGTAATTAAACCGTCCATGACCATTTCCAAAACTTCAGAAAAAGGTAATTTACGGATTTGCAAAACCTCAGTCTCCTCAAATTCAGTTTCTCCCAACGTGAGATCTTCTGCCAGGTAAATTATGCCTTCTTCATCGGTAACTGAATTGGAAGTATGGATTCGCATGATTTCAGTCCACTTTCCGGCAGTCAAACCAGTTTCTTCCCTGAGTTCTCTTTTCGCGCTTTCCAAGATATCTTTTCCAATTAGTCCACCCCCCATTGGAACTTCCCATGAATATTGATTTAGCGGATATCTGTACTGACCCACCAACCAGGTATTCCCGTCCCGATCGATTGGAATGATTGCCATAGCTTTATTCTTAAAATGAACCGTACCATAGATCCCGTCTTTACCGGCCGGATTAATAATATCATGCTCTTCCACCTTGATCCATGGGTTCTGGAAGATTTCAGTGCTGCGTTTGGTGATCCAAGGGTTTTCAGTATTCATTTCTGTTTCAAAAAAAAAGGGTGACTTTCGCCACCCTTGGATTTATATCGAAGTCCGGATTAAGCCGGGATAGGCATTACTTTGGAGTCTTTGAAAGTAGACAAAATTACCATTGATTGCATGGAATCTACTTCTTTGATCTCAGATACTTTTTCAAGCATCAGTTTCTGATATGCTGTGATGTCTTTTGCGATTATTTTAAGGATAAAATCTCCGGTTCCTGTGATGTGGTGACATTCAATTACTTCAGGAATCAGATTGATTTCCTTCATGAAGGCATCAATGTTTCCTTTGTTGTGTCCAACCAAACTCACCAATACGAAAGTGCTGACGCCTAATCCGATTTTCTCAGGATCAAGCTTTGCATGATAACTCTTGATAATGCCTGATTGCTCCAATTTCTTCACTCTCTCCAAGGTCGGTGCAGGAGAAAGTCCTATATCTTTTGAAAGTTGAGCATTCGTTATTTTGGCGTTAGCCTGAAGGATTTCGAGAATCCTGCGATCTATTTTATCGAATTTGATTCTTACGTTATTGTCCATGATCTTTTGATATAGCAAAATTTTATGTGGTACAAAGTTAATAATATTGATGAAAGTTTTTAACCGTTCATCAGATTTTAGATTAGTAAATTCGGAATATTCTAAAGAAAACGAGGGCTTTTAGCTAACAATACTTTTAAATTCCTCAACTGTCCTTGAAATATTCAAATTATCTCCTGTCTTAAGGATTTTAGAACGTGAGAATTTTGATTAAAGTTTATTCTTTTTAATAAAATCTCTGGCCTCCTGATGAGCAGGGTGTTTTCGCTTGGCATACTTCTTCACTTGGTTGAAATATTTCTTTGCGAGCGGCTTATTTTTCTCAGCAGTTGCGATTTTTCCTAGCTGAATTAAGGAATGTAAATAATATCCGCTTTCCTGAGATTCAGTTTCTTCTCCATAGGAAATTGTTTTCAGATAATATCGTTTTGCTTCAGCCTTATCACCAATCCGATCATAGTATTGGGCTATAAAAAAGGCAGCATATCTTCCACTATTGGACTCATAACCTGGCATTTTAGAATCGATTCGACTCAAAATTTCCAATGATTCTTTCATCGATTCTGTCCATTTTCCTACTGCATACAAATGCCTTGCATAAGATCGGTGGAAATAGGGGTTGTTTGGGAATTTAGTATTCAAATACTCCGAAATCCTCAGCGCATCATAGGGTCTCTTTTCTTCAGATGCATACAATCTGAATAAAAAATACTGTGCCTCCACTCTCGTGTAGAAAGCGTTCTCAGCAACTGTTTCCAGTTGTTTTAGTCCCAATTCCTTACTTCCCTTTGGAAAAAGCGACATCACAGGTTTCATCATAGGATAATTCTCCGGGATCCAAACCGAGAAGTAATTGAAAAGTGCATCTCCTAAAAGCAATTCCGGATTGAATTCTGCTTCTCCCCTGCTCAAATTCATGTATTTCAGCGAATTTCTGCCTGCCCAAGCTGCTTTTGTCCAGCTTTGTCTCTCACTGTAGAGTCTACCCTGAAATCCGTACCCAGCTGCCAAAAAGAATGCAGCCTCTTTATTTGTGTCATCTTCGTCCCACATATCTTCGGCTTTTTCAATGGCTCGATCCAGGTATTCGATAAATAGGTCGTCGTAGCGCTCATTCGTCACATCCACTTCGATCCTCCACCAATAGCCAAGAGCCATCAGGAAATCCGGCAATGGATGATCGGGATACTGGAAGCCAAAAACAGCAAAATCGTGCTCCGCAGTGGGAAAATCGAAATTATACATGCTGTTGATGGATTTGGTGATTCGATATTGAAGACCTTTGTCAAGTAATAAATACTTGGAAGGAGCATTAACCGTGGTACTGGAAGATGGTCCTTGAGCCTTCACACTGGCTATTCCGGTTAATCCACAAATGAAAACCAACATCAATGCTAATCTCTTATACATAACTTTTAACTCTTTAGGCCGCAAAATTAGAGGGATTTCAATACAATCTTTTAGATTTGGATGAGATTCATTATAAAATGGCTAAAACCCTTTCCCAAGAAGCAGAACGTTTGAAAGAGCTGATTGATTTCGACAAGAGGCTTTATTTTTTGATTTTAGTTGTGATTTTTCTGGCAATCAGATACTTGACCAATATTCTGATCCTTGAGGCCATTCCTGATTATGAAAATTTGGAAGCCACGGGGAGTTTCATGATTTACCATATTTTCAACACACTGAATTATCTATGGACTCCTCTTGCTTTGCTTTGGAAATTCACAGTTATCTCATTCTTGTTTTGGTTGGGTGCTTTCATGATCGGTTACAAAGTACCTTACAAGGAGCTTTGGAAGTTTGCTTTGGTCGCTGAGTTCATTTTCATTTTCCCTGAATTGATCCGCTTACTGGTATACATCAATCCGGGTTCGGGAGTCACTTTTAAGGAAATCGATGAGTTCCGGGCTTTCTCTATGCTCTCTTTGCTTGGCTCAGAAAATGTCTCCCAGCAATATCACTACGCCTTGGGCACCATCAATATCTTCGAAATCTTCTACGGAATACTCTGGATGTACGGATTTCATATGATCAGTCGTCGAAGTCTGGGAGAATCAAGTTTTGTTGTTTTGCTGAGCTATTTTTTCCCTTTGGTTGTTTGGCTGAGCTTTTACGTGATGGTCTACAGAGGCTAAGATCTAGTTAGCTTTTTTGAATCTCCAGCACATCTTTTGGAGCAATACTTAACTTCGTTCCAATTTTTTTCCCATTTCTTCCGCCAGGCAAATGGTCGTTTGCAAACCACGCATATCTTCTCTGGTAAATTCTCTTTTTTCATTTTTAAGCCCAACGATTTGGTAAAGTATGTCTTTTTAAGATCCTTCCAGCATCTTTCACCACCTCAGGATCTTTCTGTGCAGCCCAGATTTTATCTCTGGCTATGGCTCCAGCTTTTTCCACATCCACCATCGCAAACGGGTAATCTCTGCCCAACTCAAATTTCATTTCTGCTTGTTCCAAAGGC
>VFKK01000334.1 GCA_009885605.1 Cyclobacteriaceae bacterium
CGCTTTTTACCAAGCTTTTTTGCAAGGATAATCTGCCCTACGGTGTTGTTGATTTTGTGAGCGCCGGTATGGCAAAGGTCTTCCCGCTTGAGGTAAATCTTGGCTTTATGTTTTTCAGAAAGTCGCGAAGCAAAGTACAAAGGAGTTGGCCTGCCCACGAAATCCTTGAGTAAGCTTTGGAATTCCTTCTGAAATTCCGGCATAGCCACAATTGATTCGTAGTTATTTCTCAATTCCTCGATATTCGGGTGCAGCATCTCGGGTATGTAAGCGCCTCCAAATTTTCCGTAAAAACCCTTTTCGTCTACTCTGATCATATCTTTTCAGTTTTTTCTCCGGTTAGGATTGGAGAAGTTTCTCTTTAAATTTCTTTAATCGTCCCACATTTTTTAATCCGGGAACCTCTTCAAATCTGGAATTCAGATCCACACCCTGGAGTTGGGGAAGCTTAGCTGCCAAAGCCAGAATTTCCTCATGACTCACTTCATCTAATCCTCCGCTCAGTAAGAAGCCTTTGTCGAAGGGATAAGTTTCCAAAATTGCCCAATCAAACTTTTGGCCCGAACCTCCATGAGCTGAAGTTGCCGTATCAAAGAGGAATTTGCTCACGAAAGGAATATATCCCTCCAAGCTTTTCCAATCGATTTGGTCTTGCACCGAAATCACTTTCCAAATCTCGGCTGAAGTCTTTTTGCTCAATAATTCGGCAAATTCAGGAGATTCCTGACCATGCAATTGAACGGCTGCTAAGTCAAAATCCCTGATTTTTTTCAGAATCTCTGCTGCTGCTTCGTTGACAAAAACTCCGACTTTTTTGACCGGGAATCCTGCGATCTGATTTGCCGATTGGTCGGAAACAAACCTTGGAGATTTGGGATAAAATATCAATCCCATCCAATCCGGATTCACCTGATCAATCAATTCCCGGATATTCTCCAGATCTCTCATCCCGCATACTTTGATCTCCATCAGGCGTTGTTCAACTTAGGTTCTTCAGCAAGCAACTTTCTATATTCCTTAATGAAATTGTAAGCAGCCTGCTCAGGACGACCGGATTTCATGAAATTTTCTCCTATCAAAAACCCGTCAAATCCTGCTTTTTTCAAGGAGACAAGTGTTCTCGGGTCGGAAATCCCGCTCTCGGATATTTTTACAAATGAGGAAGGAATCTGATCTACCAAACTCAATGAAATATCTAATGAAACTTCAAAGGTTTTCAAGTTTCGATTGTTTACCCCAACCAAATCCACCTCGTCACAAAGCGAGCTTTCAAGTTCTTCTCCGTCATGTACTTCAAGCAATACTTCTAGACCAAGACTTTTGGCAAAAGATGCCAAAGATTTCAATTTTGCAGGCTCCAAAGCTGCTGCAATCAACAGAATGCAATCAGCTCCAATCGATTTTGCCTCGATGATTTGGTATTCGTCCACCACAAAGTCTTTTCGGAGAATCGGACAGAAATTGAATTTTCGGGCGATTTTCAGATCCTCGTTACTCCCTCCGAAATATTCCTTATCGGTCAGGATGGAAAGAGCCGAAGCCCCGGCTTGCATGTATCCGATACTTACGGTTTCCACAGAAGCAGATCCGTTGATGATTCCTTTGGAAGGCGATTTCCTTTTGAACTCGGCGATAATTCCTGACTTCTCAGGATTCGTCACGTACTTTTTCATGGACACCACTTTTCCATCGAAATGGGCACTTCTCTCAAGTAATTTCACCGGAACCAGACTGCTTTTTTCAGCTACTTCCTTGTACTTGTCTGCGATGATTTTTTCTAAAATATTCATAGGAATGTTTATGCTAACGATACTGATGTTTTGGGATTGACTAAACCGTTAAATGCTTTCAAAGCTTTTCCGCTCAACAAAACTTCTTCGGCAATTGCGACTGCTTCCGGGAAGCTCAAACCTTCTTTGGCGGTCACCAAAGCCGCTGCGGCATTTGCCAATACAACAGAATTTTGGGACAAAGTGCCCTTCCCCTTTAAAATACTTTCAAAAATTCTTGCGGATTCTTCTACGGTTTCTCCTCCCAAAATTGACTCGGGAGAAAGCTGAGGTAGTCCGAGGTTTTCAGGATGCAATACTTTCTCACCCACATTTGAGATGATTTTGAAAGGACCGGTTAGGGAAATCTCATCGTAACCGTCCAACGCGTGTAAAATTGAAAATCTGCCCTCCATCTCCTGGTATAAGTAACCGTACAACCTTGCTAGTTCAAGACTAAAAACTCCGACCAATTGTTTCTTTGGGAAACTTGGATTGACCATCGGTCCGAGCATGTTGAAGAAAGTCTTCACCCCCAGTTCTTTCCGGATTGGAGCGACATTTTTCATTGCTGGGTGAAAAAGCGGGGCATGAAGGAAGCATATCCCGGCCTCGTCCAGGCCTTTTCGAAGCTGACCGATTTCATTTGTAAACTGATAGCCGAAATACGCCATCAAATTAGATGATCCGCAAATCGACGAAACCCCCGTATTTCCGTGTTTGGCTACATTTTGACCCGAACCCGCCACTACAAAGGAGGCAAGAGTTGAGATATTAAACGTGTCCTTACCGTCTCCTCCGGTACCGCAAAGATCCATCGCATCGTATTCGGAGATTTCTACCGGAATACACAACTCCAGCATCGCCTCTCTGAATCCGCCAAGTTCCTCCACCGTGATTGATCTCATCAGGTAAACGGTCATAAAAGCCGCGATCTGACTCGTATTGTATGAGCCCGTTGCCAGGTTTTTCAGAACTTCTCTTGCCTGATCCTGAGTAAGGGTGCGATGCTCTATTAATTGATTGAGAATATCTTTCATAAAATTGTGGGTGATTTATGGTTGGAATCGACTAATTCTCCAACCAGTTTTTCATGATTTGAACACCGTTTTCGGTTAGGATGCTTTCCGGGTGAAACTGCACACCTCGCACATCATATTTCTTATGCCGAACTGCCATGATTTGATTGTCGGGGGTACGTGCAATGATCTCTAGATCGGGCGAAATTGTGGATTCATTGATTACCCAAGAGTGATATCTGCCTATCTTAAAGGTATCCGGCACGTCTTTGAAAAGCAAATCAGGCTCAACAGTAACTGCGGAAGCAACTCCATGAAGGACTTCAGAAAGATTAATCAGATCTCCTCCAAACGCCTCTCCGATTGCCTGATGTCCCAGACATACTCCCAGAATTGATTTAGAAGCCGAATATCTTTTCAGCAATTCGGGCATAATGCCAGCTTCCGAAGGAACCCCCGGTCCCGGGGAAAGCAGAATTTTGTCGTATAGATCCACATCATCCAGACTGATTTTATCATTCCGGAAAATATCCATTTGATCTCCATACCCCAATTGGCGAATGATATACACCAAGTTGTAGGTGAAGGAATCGTAATTGTCAAGGACTAGTATTTTCATGTTTAATATTTTAAAATTGAAAAATTTGAAAATTTGAAGATTGTTCAGCTTGAATCTGATCCTCAATTCTTCTTCTCAAATTCTGAGAGATATTTAATAAAACCTTTTAACTCACTTGAAATCTGCACTAATTCTTTATAAAGCAAATCATAATTTGTTTGATCCAATTTGCTTGCCTGCTGCAAAAGGTAAAGTTGGCTTCTGAGCTCTCCTGCTGAACCTTTCGCAATTGCCAGATATCTCATAAACTGTTTATTGTTATTGTATTCGAAGCCTTCAGCGATGTTGTTGGAAATTGAAATTGCTGAGCCAATCAATTGGTCCCGCGCTCGGAAGTCTTTCGAAATAATAGAAGATTCTACTAAAACATAGATTTTAACCCCGATTTCTATGGCATGTTGCCAAACTTTCAAATCCTCAAAACGCTCAACTTTTGCCATAATTTTTCAATTTTTCAACCTTCTAATTTTTCAATAATATCAGAATCAAATCCCTTCCGCCGTAA
>VFKK01000044.1 GCA_009885605.1 Cyclobacteriaceae bacterium
AATACAAAGCAGCAAATTCACTAGCTGACGCTTCAATCCTTTTTGTTCCTTATACTGCTATCAATGATTCTGATGTCACATTTGAGGAAAGCGAATTGACTGCGTATTTGAAAAAAAATCAATCCAAATTCAAAACAGGAAACACTGCTAACCTAGAATACATCAGTTTCAGTATTCTTCCCAGTGGAATTGATTCTGCAGATGTTATCACCAGAATTAATCAGTTAACTGAGGAATTGAAGACTGCTGAGAATGATTCTCTTTTTGCAGTAAGAAACTCAGAGACACAGACCCCGTTCTTTACGTTTGCTCCGGGCGATGTATTTCCTGTTGGCCTGACAAGTAACGTTGCTGAAGTAGTACCTGGTGCGGTTTATGGTCCTTTTGTGACACCTAATTCCACTTATGTGACTTATAAAGTATCTGAGCAATATGAAGGAACTCCAAGAATCAGAGCTTCTCATATTTTATTCAGTACTCAGGGCTTGGATAGCGCAGCAATTATCCAGGTAAGAGCTCAGGCAGAACAAGTGCTGGCTGATGTGAAAGCGAATGGCAATTTTGCAGTAGCTGCACAGCAATATGGTCAGGACGGTACTGCTCAAAATGGAGGAGACCTTGGATGGTTTGCCAAAGAAGACTTTGTAGAGCCTTTTGCAAATGCTGCATATGCCGCAAGTGCTCAAGGTTTGCTCAATGAGTTGGTAGAAACTGAATATGGTTTCCACATCATCGAGGTGACGGAATTGCCCAAAAGCATTTACACTAAGATTTCAACTTTGGAGTTGGAACTTGTGGCAAGTGATGCTACAAGAAACGAGGCTTTCAGAAATGCTGACACGTTCGCAGCTGAAGCTGGTAACAGAGGTGAATTTACCGAGAAAGCTGAAGCTGCTGGTTACAGAATTATTCAGGCAAATAACTTGGAAGCGGGAAGCCGTAACCTGAATAACATACAGAATGCAAGAGAAGTAGTAAGATGGGCTTTTTCAGAATCCTCTGAAGAAGAAGTTTCACCAGTATTTGAATTAGATAATTCTTACCTCGTGGCCACTCTTGTAAACAGAAAAGAAGAAGGTGATGCTACTTTGGCCGATGTCAGAGAGCAAGTTGAACTGCTGGTGAGAAATGAGAAGAAGGCGGCAATAATAATTGAGAAATTGAAAGGAAAAATTACGCTCGCCGAGATGCAGGCTGTTTATCCAAATGAAGCTTCCGTTAATGAAATTCCGGATCTTAAATTGAGTGCTGCAGTGATTCCGGGTATTGGATTTGCGCCAAGAGCCATCGGATCCGTATTTGGACTTACCAATGGTCAAATTACCATGCCTATTCAGGAAGATATCGGAGTAATGGTAGCTAAGTTGAATACGCTTACTCCTGCAGCTGAAATCGGAGATTACACCAACTATCAAGGTCAACTGACCCAAAACGCTTCGCAAAGAACAACCTATCAAGTGATGATGGCGCTTCAAGAGCTCGCCAGTGTCAAAGACTTCCGATATAAATTCTTCTAAGCCTAAAAAATTTGAACCCATGCCGACAAGCATGGGTTCTTTGTTTATATCCGGTAGATCTGGGTTTAATGAGTCATTGCAATGAAGAATCAATTTGATAAAGTAGCCTTCAAGGAAAAATTAGAAGCAACCGGGCAATTTCCCATGCTTTATATGTTTAAATTCATCGTTCCAAGCGGAACGGAGATTGAGATTGGGGAGCTATTCCCCAAGAATGAAATGACTCTCAAACCAAGCTCCGGTGGAAAGTATGTCAGTACAACGATTCAGGTAATGATGGATAGTGCTGATCAAATCATCGAAATTTACGAACGGGCATCTTCGATTGAAGGTGTGATTTCACTCTAACTTCTTTTAATCATGTGGATCGAGGAAAATAATATGCTCAGAAAATCTTTCAAGTTTAAGGATTTTCAGGAGGCATTTGCTTTTATGACCCGAGTGGCGTTTTTGGCTGAGGAGCATCAGCATCATCCTAACTGGAGCAACGTTTACAATAAAGTAGATATCGAGCTCACCACTCACGATAAGGGCAACACAGTGACTGCAAAAGATCGTAAACTTGCTAAAGCGATTGATTCCATCGATTAATGATTGACCATCCTATCAACCTTTATTTGGTTCCCACTCCTAT
>VFKK01000188.1 GCA_009885605.1 Cyclobacteriaceae bacterium
AGAAAAGTACCTGGCGCATCACTTCTCGGGAAGAATTTTAAAAAAGTCTGATTTCAATTATCCGATTATCAGCTATCCCAAACCGCGTATTTCGTATTATATCTTATCTCCCTATCTCGTATCTCTAATCTTTTATTTCTTTCAATATTCCAAAATCCCCTCCGTAATAAATTGTGACGCTCCCTCGTGATTACCATGAAGAGCGATACGAAAAGTCGTTCCCTTTCCCAGCTCAGAGTTTTTCACAAAAATCTTTCCTCCGTGGTAGCCTTCCACGATCCGCTTAGCCAGCGTCAATCCCAATCCCCATCCTCTCTGACGAGTAGTGAACCCTGGGTTAAATACCCTTTTAAACATATTTTTATCCATGCCTTTTCCGGTATCGGTGATATCGACGATTACATACTTATCGCTGTCCTGCAAGACATTGATGGTAATTGTTCCCTTTCCCTTCATCGCATCAACTGCATTTTTGCAGATATTTTCGATCACCCATTCAAAAAGTGGCTTGTTCATCATGGCCTCCAGATCCTTTGAATCTGTATTGATCAATAGGTCCACTTTGGTAGAAATCCGCGGTCTCAGGTAATTGATCGTCTCCTCGATCACTTCGTAAAGATTTTCAGGCTTGATGACTGGCTTGCTGCCAATACTGCTGAATCGCTCCGTCACCATTCGAAGCTTTACTACATCTTTGTCCATTTCCTGGATGATTTCCTTGTTTTCATCCCAGACAGGAGAATTTCGGAGGTAGTCAATCCAGGCCATCAAGGAGGCAATTGGAGTTCCAAGTTGATGAGCTGTTTCTTTGGTCAAGCCCGCCCAAACTCGGTTTTGCTCTGCGATTTTGCTTTGATTTAAAAGTGCATAGGCCAAAGCCCCAAAAAGTAAAATGACCGCCAGCTGAATGTAAGGGTAATATTTCAGGTTAATTAATAACTCGGAATTGCGGTAGAAAACCAGAATATCTGCTTCCTGGAGTAGAATCGGCTCATACTCAGCACGCATCTCTTCCAATTCACGTTGGAGAGTTTGAATCGAATCTTCGGCGGTGGCATTTTTTTTAAATCTGATATTTCGGAATTCCAGTGGATTCTCGTACGCATCCACCATAATTACCGGGATGGAATAATTCTGCTGAATGATTTCCTGATTGATGAAAGTAAGATTTTCAGAAGTGGTAGCAGCATATTCCAAAGCGCTTGAAAGCAATTCTATTTGCCTCCTCTCCCGTTCACGGAGTTCCTCAACCAGTTTATTGGTGTACCAGATTGATCCTCCGCCAATTACGATCGAAACCAAGACAACAAGCCACTTAACCTGATTTTTGTTATTGTATAAGTCGAGGGATGTGAGGTCCTGAAATCGGTTTTTCATCAAACAAACAAGAAATACTAAGGTTATTAACTTTCCAATCTCCCTGATAGTATGTCTGAGACATAGAAAATTAGAGTTGGGATAGCCCGTCTTTTATAGGTAAATTTAAAGTACAACGATTTAGAAAAATAACAACAGAAAATATGAAAAGGACTGCAATAGGATTAGAAATTGAAGAAAGCCAGGTTTTAGTGGAAAAGCTAAACGAGCTTCTTGCAAATTACCAGATTTACTACCAAAACCTTAGAAACTTTCATTGGAACGTCACAGGACCTAATTTCTTTGAACTCCATGCAAAGTTTGAGGAATTGTACACAGCCGCAAATCTGGGTGTGGACGAAACAGCCGAACGTATCCTGACTCTTGGATCAAGACCTTACTCTTCTTATCAGGAATACATCGACAACGCTGAGATCAAAGAGGCCATGGAGGTAAAAGATCATATTGACATGGTGGAAATTGTCAGAAACGATCTAAATATTCTGCTAAAGCTAGAAAGGGACACCCTCAATACGGCTAATGAATTGGGAGACGAAGGAACTGCATCGCTGATGAGTGACTACATTATGGCTAAAGAAAAAGTTGTTTGGATGCTTTCCGCATACCTTAGATAAAGAAAAAAATCCGGGCAAATCCCGGATTTTTCTTTTACTGGTTGGTTTTGATCCATTTCCAGAGGGTCTTGTAAGTTGGCTTGGTGCCATGCATCAGAATTCCTATTCGATAGATTTTTCCCGCCATCCAGGTAGTAAACAAAAATCCTCCTATCAGCAATCCCATGGAAAGTGCCAAGTCCGTCCACGGCACCCCATAACTGACTCTGCCCATCATAGCAATCGGCGATGTCAGAGGTATGATGGAGAGCCAAAAAGAAGCATTGCTATTGGGATCATTCAGGACGAAAACAAAAAGTCCCAAATAGGCTACAATCAATGGGATAGTGACGGGCAGCATAAATTGCTGAGCATCGGATGGTGCATCGACTGCGGATCCAATAGCCGCGAACATTGCTCCGTAAAGTAAGTATCCACCCAGAAAGTAGAAAATAAAACTAAAAGTAAGGCCTATGAAATCTATTCCCGAAATTACCTGAAAGATTTGTGCCATATCCGAGCCCGGAGGCATGCTTTCTGCAATTTCCGGACTTGCCATTTCCAAGGCTTGTTGCTGCGGCATCTGCATTCCCAAAACCCCAATTACCACAGAGGAAAGGGTGCCTATCAGCAGCACCCAAATTAAAAACTGGGTTAATCCGACTGCTCCGATTCCTATGATTTTACCCATCATCAACTGAAAGGGCTTGAGCGAGGAGACCAAAATCTCCACGATCCGGCTGGATTTCTCCTCAATCACACCCTGCATGATCTGATTGCCATACACGAAAATGAAAATATAGATCAAAATCCCGGAGCTGAAGCCGAGTGCATAATTGACCGTGGCGTCGCTCACAGTTTCTGCGCCTTGCGCATCCAGAGTGATTGATTTGATTCCAACCTTGGTTCTGACTTCATTGATTATTTTAGGATCAATTCCGCTTTCAAAAAGCCGCTGCTCCTCAATTTTCTTTTTCAGATTATTTTCCAAATAACTAATCAGATTCATACTCGGGTTCTCTTCTCCATAGTAGATAATCCCGGTTGGATCTTTCAGATCAAATTTCGGAATGTAAAGGAACCCGTATCGATCTCCATTTCGAACCAGCTTTTTTGATGTTTCCAGATCTTTTCCGGAAAAAGAAAAGGCATATTGCTCGGAGCTTTCAAGAAAGAATAACTTGTTTTCATCTACCACCTCGATGATTCGAAGAGATTGTGTTTCTTTTTCCTCCATCGCTATCCAGACAAAAATGCCCATGATAGCCGGAAAAATGAGCGGCGTGAGCAATGTGGCCAGGAGAAACGATTTTTTCTTTACCCGAGAAAGATATTCGCGCTGAATGACAAGCCAGATTTTATTCATAATTGGCAGATTTGATCTGGTGGATGAAAATCTCTTCCATGCTGGGAATTACTTCTTCAAATTGCTTGACCTGACCATATTGCATTAACTCGGACAATAATTCGTTAGGAGTCTTCCCACTCAGGGACAAAGAAAAATGATAAGAATTGTCCAAGCCTTTTACAATCCATTCAAGAGGCAATTCTTTGGTAAGACTTTCCAATGTAATGCTGAAAACCTCCGGTCTGAAACTTGATTTCACCTCTCTCATCGTACCATCCAATATTTTTCTGGATTTGTGGATCATTGCCACCCGATCACAAAGGAGCTCGACAGATTCCATTCTGTGGGTGCTTAGGATTACGGTTGTTCCCTGGGCCTTGAGCCCCAAGATTTCGTCTTTAATAATTTCTGCATTCAGCGGATCAAAGCCGGAAAAAGGCTCATCCAATATCAAAAGAGCTGGATTATGAATGATCGTTGAAATGAACTGGACCTTTTGGGCCATTCCTTTAGACAAATCCTCGATCTTTTTGTCCTTCCATGACGACATTTCAAGCTTTTGAAGCCAATGATTTATTCTGGATTTTGCATCCTGCTGGCTCAATCCTTTCAATCTGGCAAAGTAGATCATCTGATCCCAGACTTTCATTTTCTTATAGAGCCCTCTTTCTTCTGGCAAGTACCCAATTTGGCTGATATGATCGGAAGAAAGTGGTTTTCCATCAATCAGGATGGTACCACTGTCGCCTTCAATAATCTGATTAATAATTCGGATCAAAGTGGTTTTACCTGCTCCGTTAGGGCCCAATAGGCCAAAAATTATTCCTTTCGGAACGTATAAATCCAAATCAGTGAGCGCTCTGCTGCTTCCGTAGGATTTATTGAGTTTTTCGATTTTTAGCATTGAGTGAAAAAGCAGGGATTATTCGACCGTCAAAGAACCTACTCCTACATCAATTGTTAGCTCAAGAAGCCTTGGATCGGATGCTTTGTAACCCCTCGTCACATAAGTTTCCTTATCAATGGATCTCAAATATTTAGGAAGAGCAGTTCTGCACATGGCAGTTGTCTTCATTTTTATTTTTATTGGAAACGAATCAGGGGGCAAATGAAGGTTGAGCGTTCCTGCACCAACAGCGGCGATAACCTGGCAAGATGAAGACATTCCTTCGGAAAAGTTAAGATCGATTGAACCGTAATTAACTTCAAAAATCATCATTTTGGCGTTCGTGAAATTGGCATTTTGAATCCCTACAGAACCCATGTTCAAAGTCACCAGAAGCGTATCCATCTGGACTTGATTTGGATCAGCAGTACTGTAATGAATTAAAACATCAGAGCTGGCGCTCTTTACTTTCATTTGAGAAACCGGAAGCTGTGCCAAATCAAAATCAGCCTCTCCCATTCCGAGGTTAAAATCCAAATGGTAAAGAAAATTTGATGTCAATCCCAAATCCCAGCTATGATCAAAATCACCTTCTGAATCGGAAAAAAGTTTTGATGTAATACTTTTTCCGAGATTTTCTGACTCCACATTTTTGTGAGAGAGAGAGGTTTCGAGAATATTATTTCTGATTTGGTGGGAAAAAACCGGAAGAATATTGGTCTTAGCCAGGTGCCCATGGATGTATACCGGCTCAGCAGATTTGATTCTTTTAAGTTGGGTGGAACTTTTATAGGTCGAAAACTCCAAATGAACCATTTCGAAGCCCGTTTTTTCTGGTGCTCTAAACTCTCTGACTAGTTGTGCTTTACTAAAACCCACACTCCCACAACCAACAAGAAAAAGCAGACACAATTTTCTCAGCATAGGGATAGGGTACGAGGCGACTTTGAAAAGGTTTTTTAAAAATATAAAAAAAGCCAGAATTGCTTCCGGCTTTGTTTCAATTAGAAAAACTCTTTCATCTTATCAAAGAATGACTTTTCAGATTTTCCCGGATCGGGTTTGAAATTATTTGATTCACGAAGATTTTCGAGGATTTGTCTTTCTTCTTTAGATAGCTGAACAGGAGTCCAGACATTGACCATGATTAATTGGTCTCCTCTGGTGTATCCGTTGATATCTTTTATTCCTTTTCCTTTTAATCTCAGCATTTTACCGCTCTGAGTACCTGGATCAATTTTGATTTTTACTTTTCCGTCGATAGTCGGGACTTCGATTGATGCCCCAAGAGTGGCATCAACGAAGGAAACATGCAAGTCAAAAATGACATTGTTCCCGTCTCTTTGAAGGATTTGATCCTCGACTTCTTCGATCACAATTAACAAATCGCCAGGAATGCCTCCCGGAATCTCGTTTCCTTTTCCAGACATACTCAGCTGCATTCCTTCCGCAACTCCGCCGGGTATATTGATAGAAATAACTTCTTCTCTAATAATTAGCCCTCTTGCATCAGCTTCTGTCGGTTTTTTATCGACTATTTGGCCACTCCCGCCACAGACAGCACATGTGCTTGCAGAGACCATTTGTCCCAACATCGTATTGACGACTTTTTTGATTTGACCCGAACCCTGACACGTACTACAGGACTTAAAAGTGACTCCCTGAGCTATCACATGGCGTTTAACTTTAATCTTTTTCTCGACACCATTTGAGATTTCCTGAAGGTTCAGCTTTAACTTGACCCTAAGATTTGTTCCTTTTTTAGTTCGACGACCACCGCCACCTCCGCTAAAGAATGAACCAAATCCTCCTCCTCCACCGAAAATATCACCAAACTGGGAGAAAATATCTTCCATGTTCATTCCACCGCCGCCATAGCCGGCACTTCCTCCAACTCCTTGGTGACCATACTGGTCATAACGTTGCTTTTTCTCAGAATTACTCAAGACCTCATAGGCCTCAGCTGCTTCTTTGAATTTATCTTCAGCCTCGGGATTGTCGGGGTTTTTATCTGGGTGATATTGAATCGCCAGTTTTCTGTAGGCTTTCTTGATCTCTTCAGGGGTGGCAGACTTGGTGACACCTAATACCTCGTAATAGTCTCTTTTTGCCATAATATTATGCTCCTGTCACTACTTTGGCGAATCGAACTACTTTTTCGCCAAGTGTGTATCCTTTTTCTACTACATCGATGACCATTCCTTTCATGTCTTCCTTTGGAGATGAAATGGAGGTAATTGCCTCCTGAGTATCCGGATTAAAAGGTTTTCCTGTCAAATTATCCATAGATTTCAGACCTCTGTTTTCAAGCGTTCTGACAAGCTTATGGTATATCAATTGATTGCCTTCGCGAACCTTGACAGCATCTTCCTGAGTTTCATTCGCTTTGAATGCCCTTTCAAAATCATCAACCACCAGGATCAATTCCTTCAAAATTTCCTCAGAAGCTGTTGTAATCAAATCCAGCCTTTCTTTGGCAGTCCTTTTCCTATAGTTTTCAAAATCAGAATAGAGTCTGAGGTATTTATCTTTTAGCTCAGCAACTTCTCTTTCCAATTTTTTTTCCATAGGTTCTGCTGTTTCACCTGATGAATCTGAAACTGCTTCTTCCGAATTGGTTTCAGAAGAATCATCCAGGACTTGGTCCTCATTCTTATTAGACTCTGAATCCACTCTTTCCTTATTTTTCATGATAATGATAAGCTCTAGTTGGCTTTTCGGAATTACAATATTGCTGCCAGCCTATATTTACTGACAATCTGGCACGCCAGACTTAATGGATTGCCTGCCAAATCAAATCTTTCAATTTGTCAAGATTCAATTGAGAAACTGAAGAAATAAATAAATGGGGAATGCCCTTCGGAAGTTCTTTCTCCATCTCCTTCATTAATTGCTCATCCAACATATCGGATTTAGAAATCGCCAAGAGTCTCCTTTTGTCAAGCAGCTCAGGATTGTATTTTTCCAGTTCTCCAAGTAGAATATTGTATTGGTCTTGAATATTTGGTGCGTCTGCAGGAATCAGGAAAAGCAAAATAGAATTCCTCTCGATATGCCTTAAAAATCTGATGCCAAGACCTTTTCCTTCGGCAGCACCTTCGATGATCCCCGGAATATCCGCCATTACAAACGACTTATCGTCACGGTAACTTACAACTCCAAGATTGGGAACTAAGGTGGTGAACGGATAGTCTCCTATCTCAGGTCTTGCGGCGGAAATGGACGAAAGCAAAGTCGATTTACCGGCATTTGGAAAACCAACAAGGCCGACGTCTGCCAATAATTTCAATTCAAGAATTATCCATTCCTCGATTCCTGACTCCCCTGGCTGTGCATAGTGAGGTGCCTGATTAGTAGAAGTTTTGAAATGATCATTGCCTAGTCCCCCTCTTCCTCCCCGAGTTAAGATTACTTCCTGACCATCTTCGGTTATCTCACATCTCTTTTCGCCGGTTTCAGCATCTTTAGCTATTGTGCCCAAGGGAACCTCCAGTATCACATCCTTTCCGTCAGCTCCGGTCCTTCTTCCTCCTTCTCCACCTTTGCCAGAATCAGCTATTACATGCTTTTTATATTTGAGGTGAAGCAGGGTCCACAATTGGGAGCTTCCTCGTAGAATGATGTGGCCTCCGCGGCCGCCATCTCCTCCGTCAGGACCTCCTTTTGGGACATGCTTTTCTCTTCGGAAATGCATAGCGCCAGCACCTCCTGCACCCGATCTGGAGCAGAATTTGACATAATCGATGAAATTTGAATCGGCCATTTTTTTAAAATAAAAAGGCTAAGCTTCCCAGCCTAGCCAAAGATTTGGATTGCAAAATTAGCAAAATATAGCCAATCAGTAACTATCTATTACCGAAGTGATGTCTTTGAATATTTGTTCAATCTCTCCTACTCCGTTGATTTTCTGAAACTTGCCCCGCTTAGAGTAATAATCGGCCACCGGCAAGGTTTCATCGAGGTATACTTTGATACGAGTATTAATTTTTTGAACGTCTTGGTCATCTGCCCGATTGGAGGTTTTCCCTCTCTCCTTTATTCTTATTTTTAAAATTTCCTCCGGTACATCTAAAGCAATCATACCTGAGATAGAT
>VFKK01000335.1 GCA_009885605.1 Cyclobacteriaceae bacterium
AATCTTCGGGTATCCAGATACCACCACATTTCTTCCTGAGGAATGTTCATTTCTTCCATTCTTTTGGTCAGGACGTCAAGTCGCTCCTCGCGCTGAGAACCTCCGACTATTTCACCGATACCCGGAAAAAGAATGTCCATTGCTGCTACCGTTTTACCGTCCTCATTTTGACGCATGTAGAATGATTTGATTTCCTTCGGATAGTCGGTAAGAATCACCGGCTTTTTGAAGTGCTTTTCTACAAGGTATCGCTCGTGTTCAGATTGGAGATCAGTTCCCCATGATTCGATCAGGTAAGTAAATTTCTTCTTCTTGTTTGGATTAGAGTTTCTGAGAATATCGATGGCTTCGGTATAGGTAAGTCGAACAAAATCATTATCTACAACAAACTTTAGCTTTTCAATCAAACCAAATTCACTTCTCTGATCCGCAGGTTTAGCACTTTCTTCCTCGGCTGCTCGCTGATCCAGAAATTTTAAATCCTCTGCACAATTCTCCAAAGCGTATCGAATGACATATTTCAGAAAATCTTCTGCAAGATTTTGATTGTCTTCGGCATCATAAAAAGCCATTTCCGGCTCGATCATCCAAAATTCCGCGAGGTGACGTGTAGTATTGGAGTTTTCAGCCCTGAAAGTAGGACCGAATGTATAGATCTCCGCCAAGGCCATTGCTGCCAATTCACCCTCAAGCTGTCCCGATACTGTCAAATTTGTTTCTCTTCCGAAGAAATCCTGCTTAAAGTCAATTTTTCCATCATCCGTTTTTGGAAGTTTATGGAGGTCCAGCGTGGTGACTTTGAATGTTTCTCCGGCACCCTCTGCATCAGATGCTGTGATGATAGGAGTATGGATGTAGAAAAATCCCTTATCGTTGAAATACTTATTTACTGCGAAAGCCAACGCATGCCTTACTCTGAATATTGCGCCAAACGTATTGGTACGCATTCTTAGATGAGCGATTTCTCTCAGGAATTCCAGTGAGTGTTTTTTAGGCTGAAGAGGATATTTTTCGGGATCAGCCTCACCAAGTATCTCGATGATTTGAGCATTAAGCTCTGAGTTTTGCCCAGATCCCTGCGATTCCACCACTTTTCCTGTAATTTTAAGACAGGCACCAGTAGTGCATTTTTTCAGAATTTCCTCAGAAATCAAATTTGGGTCAGCCACAACTTGGTAGTTGGTGATGATGGACCCGTCATTCAAAGCAATGAAAGAAACATTTTTATTGCTTCTTTTAGTGCGCACCCAGCCCATGAGCGTGACTTCAGTGCCAATTGGATTTTGGTCCAGTATGGTCTTGATTTTGACCCGTTTGTTAAATGCCATTAGGAGATTTATTTATTGGAAAATCAATTTTCCAGGATATTTTAAATGGAATGCAAAAAAACGATTAAATAACGTTTATATCAAAAAATTGCTCGTTTTTCATAACTTTGAAAGTAAGTCTTTTTCTGGTGAAAAGGCCTTTTTTGAACCTAAAAAGCTGGTTTTATCTCATTTCTAATGCAAAAGCTAAATCTTAGCCAATCCCTTTCTCAGAAGCTTTCCCCACAGCAAATTCAATTCATCAAATTGCTGCAAGTGCCTACAGCCGAACTAGAGTCCAGGATCGAAGAGGAACTGGAGATTAATCCTGCCTTGGAAGAAGGAAAAGAAGAGGAGCCTGAGGCTAATCAGGATGAATACGAGGACAATTACGAAGAGGATGCAGGGCATGATGATCATGATGTTAATCTGGATGATTACCTGGATGATGAGTATGGTGGTTATAAAATGCAGGGAGACGGAAATTATAATGCCGATGAGGAAGATCGCGAAATGCCAATTTCGAGCGGTACTTCTTTGCACGAGCAATTAATTTCTCAATTGGGTTTTCTCAAACTGGATGATCGTCAAAAAATCATTGGTATTCAACTCATCGGTAGTATCGAGAATGATGGCTACATCAGAAGGGATCTCGATGCAATAATCAATGATTTAGCTTTCAGTCAAAACATAGAAACTGATTTCGATGAGTTGGAAGAAATCCTCCGCAAGATCCAGACTTTCGATCCTGCAGGAATTGCCTCAAGAAATCTTCAGGAATGTCTCACAATTCAACTGGAGAGAAAAGAACATCCAGATGATCCTACCGTGCAGCATGCGCTGATAATTATTCATGATTGTTTTGAGGAGTTTACCAAAAAGCACTATTCCAAGATTCAGAAGAAGTGTAACCTCACGGATGAAGAAACAAAAGATGCAGTCAATCTGATCACCAAACTTAACCCAAAACCGGGAGGAGCTTCGGAAGGGTTGGTGAGAACGCAATACATTATTCCTGATTTCATCCTTACTAATAATAACGGTAAGATGGAAATCAGTCTTAACTCGAGAAATGCGCCTGAACTCAGGATTTCCAGGTCTTACTCGGAAATGTTTGACGCCTATGACAAAAGTGATAAAAAGGATAAAAAACTAAAAGATACTGTCACTTTCGTTAAGCAAAAGCTGGACTCTGCAAAGTGGTTTATTGATGCAATTAAGCAAAGACAAAACACCTTACTGAGAACCATGGAAGCAATTCTGATGTATCAGAAAGAGTTTTTCCTCGATGGTGACGAAACTAATCTCAGACCGATGATTCTTAAAGACATCGCCGAAAGGATTGATATGGATATTTCAACCGTTTCCCGAGTTGCAAATAGTAAGGCTATCCAGACTGAATTTGGGGTTTACCCTCTGAAATATTTCTTCTCGGAGGGTATCTCAACCGATAGCGGGGAAGATGTAAGTAACAGGGAAGTCAAGTCCGTCCTGCAGACAATGGTTGATGCTGAAGATAAAAAAAGGCCGCTTTCCGATGATAAGCTGGTGAAAATGCTCAATAAAAAAGGCTATAATATTGCCCGAAGAACTGTAGCCAAATACCGTGAGCAGCTTCAGATTCCTGTCGCCAGATTGAGAAAAGAATTGTAGCATTGAAGTATCCTACCTTGGTTTTATCGGTTGTTTTTCAACCCTTACTGATCCCTACTCTCGTTTTTGGACTGATTCTGTACGCTGTTCCGGAGGCAACAAGCATTCCTGCTGAATTTAAGGATCGGATATTTTTTCTGATTGTTTTGTCTACTCTGCTGATCCCGATGATTACCATCATCGGGTTACGGTTGAGCGCTACGTTAAAGAGTCTTCATATGAAGGAGATACAGGATCGACTGATACCTTTCTCAATTACCTCTGTTTATTACCTTCTTACAGTTTACTTTTTGTATCAAAAAACAGAACTGGATCCAATTCTCTGGCAGACACTTTCGATGATTACAATTGCGGTGATTGGGCTAACAATTGTGACTTTCTTTTGGAAAATGTCAGCTCATATGACAGGGGCGGGTGGGTTATTAGCGGTCATTCTGATTTTAGGATTCAAGTTTCATACATTTCAGGTTCTTTATCCTTTGATTCTTTCCATTCTACTGGCGGGAGGCATAGGTTCATCAAGACTTTACTTAGGTGCACATAAGCCTTTGGAAATTTATGCCGGATTATTCCTCGGTTTCGTAGTTTGTTTTTTAGGGTTTAACTGGATTTGGGCATAAAAAAACCGGACAAAATGCCCGGTTTTTATTCTGGTTAGGACAACTCAAAAAACATTGATTGCGAGTCCAAAGTTGATCTGGCTTGCTTGTGTTCCAAATGGGCCAAGACCGGCTTTGAACAGGTCGTTCAATCCGTAATATCCCCAGACATAAAAACCAGGCGAGCCTGCTTTTACGGAAACACCATATCTTAATTTTTCGAATCCAAAGTCCTGAGAGTCCTTTAACGTTCTTTTCAATCCGTCTGAATCTTCGTATTTTATTTTTGTATGAGCATTGTACAGGTATCCCACTTTACCTCCTACGCTTACTCTGAATCCTTTTGAGTAGTTTGTTTTGTTGAGATGGTAAGTTACATCGAGAGGAATTTCAACATAATTGGTAGCTACCACATTGTTGGAAATATCTATTTCCTTCCCGTAAACGTCTTTAACTTTTTTCAGAATACTTGATTCAGGACCCAGTAAAGGATTGTTGAAAAGATTTTCATCATTCTCAAAGGCAAGTTTATCTGTACCAATACCTAAACCCGGATTAATTGTGATTCCTGAAGTTTCCCCCCCCACGGGGATTGGGTGTTGATAATAGACATTGAATGTCCGTGAGCCTAAAAAATTAACACTCATTGATTCAGGCCTGTTATTAAGCTGATTAAAGCCAAATTGAAATACTAAATCACTTGGAATATTAGGTCTGCCGCCAATTGGAGTTTTGGGCAACTTGATGGTCTCCTGGGCGAAAGTTGGATGAATTAAAGCGAAGGCGATCAGGAAAGTGTATATTTTTTTCATCAAAAGGAATACTATTTTTGCAATCAATGCGGGCAAAAATAGGAAATCCCAAAGGATTTACCCCTTTTTTACTCTTAATTATTCTTAAGCCCGAAAGGATAATTAAGACATAATCTTAGATTTCTTAGATAATGGCATTTGGAAAAAATCTAATAATGGGTACCTTTGCAAACCGAAATGGCTTTGTAGCTCAATTGAATAGAGCACCTGATTACGGCTCAGGAGGTTTCAGGTTTGAATCCTGACAAGGTCACTAAATTAAGCTCAGCTTGTCAAAGCTGGGCTTTTTTTATTGTAAAATTTCTCGAAAGTAGCTTAATTGAATAGAGCACGTCGACTTTGGCCGGGAGGTATTCAGAACTCGATCCCTACCGGGATGGATCCTGACCAGGTCACTTAAACCCTATCAATCTATCGAGTTTTATTTTTTTACCTTAGCCCTGCATTGATATGTTTCCGGGTTCAGATATTTTATGGATATTCGATTTCAATTTTACCTTGAATGAATAAGCATTATTCAATAAAAAAGCTTCCATTTATTTTTCTTCTTTTATTTTTCAGTTGTGAGATCATAGATGAACTCACTGATATTGAAGAAATAAAAGGGCCTTGCACCATTGTCCTGACGAATGGAAGTACCGTAGAAACGACCGAGGACATTGAGTTGAGCGTCAGGACGCAGGCCATTACCTACCGCGATGTAAACAAAAAGCTCAGGTCACTATTCAAAAACGACTACCAAAGCTATACCTGCGGTAATTAACTAACCGCCTCCAAAATCAGCACCCAATCATTTCCTCTTCCTTCGCTCGGAGGTGTAACCTGCAAAGTTGTACTTTTAGAAAGAACTCCTTCCAGAGGAAAACTTACCCCCGTTCTGGGGTCAAACCATTTTCCAGTTATTTTCGCCCCATTTAATTTAGATAGGTTCAGACTGGTTTTTTTACCGGAGGGAAAGTAAATCATAGCGTAATTTCCAGCTTCGTCCCGAGTGGCAGCAACATAAAACTCATCATCTTCCTGGGAATTGGCTACTAAGGTCTGATCGGGGATTCTCGAAAAATACTCCTGAGAAAGCATTAGATCTTTCAAATGCTTTACCTGATTGGCGACTTCCAAATCAAGTGATAATTTCCACGGTTTGAGGGGTGCATTCACTGGAGATTTATCTAGAGAATACATTTGCCAAACTGCATGACAGCCGTAAGTTTGTCCAGCTGCACCGGCAAATACATTCCAGTACATGATTCTTCTAATGTCAGCGGCTTCACTATATCCCAATTCCTTTGCATTAAAGCATTTGGGATGCTCTTCATACATCGGTTCTCCGTCAATTGTTGGTTTTTGGGGCGAAAGACTGAGGTCATAGGCGATTTTCTCAAAAGTTGGCTGATTGGGGCAATGGCCTGTTTGATGCATATTGAAGCTTAACCATTCTTCGGTATGAAACCAATTGGAGCTTCCTCCCGGACTTGTTGGCTGCGGGTGAAATGTCATCAGTTGCCGATTGGTAGGATTTTGAGTTTCCACTATTCCCCGGGCCATTTCATTCCAGACTTTCACATCAAATGAATTCTCTCTTGGATTGCGGTCTCCACCTAAAACCCAAATCAGGTTTGGCTGATCTTTGTATCGATTTCCAATCCATTTCCCGTAGGAATAGGCCGTTTCCGGAGTGAAGATTTCCGGACCTGTTCCCCAGCTGTCTTTAAAAAGCTTATCGCCCCAGGTGGGTAAAAGAGCAACGTAGAATCCTCTTTCCAAAGCCATTTGAACCACTTTGTCTACATGACTAAAGTAAGCCTCGTTGTATTCCCAATTTTCCAGAGAAAGAAAAGGCTTGTCACCATTTGCATTGGGCTCGTTGATGCCATCCAATTCCGAAAGGATAACGGCCTGGATCACATTGAAATCCTGAGATTTTCTTTTATCCAAAAAGAAAGCAGTTTCTCCACTATCCAATCTATGAAAGAGCTCCCAGGCAGTGTCTGCCATCCAAAAGAAAGGAGCCCCCTCTGAGGTCATCAGATATTTATTA
>VFKK01000086.1 GCA_009885605.1 Cyclobacteriaceae bacterium
CAAAAAAAACCTCGATCAGATTTGGAACCATCGAGAGTAGTTACCCAGGCCTGCCATCCATTTTTATTAAAAGAAAGAGTAGATTTCTCTTGAGAAGAGACCTGAAAAGAAATTACTAAAGTCATAGCTAGAAGGAAAAACTGCTTTTTCATAATAGAATGTTTAAGATATTTGAGTTCAATTTTTTTTCCAAGAATTGGTGCTTGTCACCTTAGTTGTCGCCAAAAAGCCTTTTTTTCTAAGTCAGGGAAAATAGAATTCCATTCTTTAAGATCTTCATTGATCACGTGAGTCTTATCTGGCATTAATCCAGCAATGATTCCAATCCCCGAACCAAGAAAACCTCCCATCGGAACAAGAAGAATAGATCCCTCGTCGGCATCAATGGCTTCAAAAATAATAGCACCAACAGAACCAACCGCAATACCTGTCAAAACACCATATCCATATCCTTTCCAAACTGCATGGACACGTTTGGTTCGGATAGACTTAACTCTTTCGATGGGTATTTCTAAAACACTGCCACCGGAATCTGGCTTTTTCCAGTTTTTTACCTGGTCTGATTTGATTTCAATTTTTTCGGAATCCACATTCCAAAGTAGTCCATGGACATCACTTGAATCCTTCAGGGCAACCCAAGCCTGATAACCATTTTTATTAAATACTTTTCCTTCAACAGCCTGTCCGTAGGAAGTTCCTAAAGCAGTCCAAAAGCAAAAAAACAGCAGAATGTTATTTCTCATAATAGGTGTTTTAGTTGTTTAAAATTGGTGGGGATATCATTTCAAATTTTTGCGTTTTACTTCTGGAGGTCCCCAGAAAGCCTGTTTTTTTTTTAATTCCGGAACAAGAGCTTAATGTTTTTCCTTTGACCCCATTATACTTTCCTCAATCGAAGCTGAATTTCCCAAAATTCCCCCAATCAAAGTGCCTAGGCCTGTCTGTACCAATGTTTTAATAATTACAGTTCCGGCATCCCGGGGCTCATCCACTTCAACTTCATAGGTAGAAGGAGGAACGCAAATAAACAGGAAGAATATTTCCGAGCTAGTTTCAGTCCTTGTGTAGGGATCTGGATTTTCGGTATTAGCCATTCCTAAAGCCAAACCAGATGCAAGTCCAATGACTGCCCCAGCCAACATTCCCTTTTTTATCGCAGCTCGGGGAGTTGTTTCTAATTCCTTTATTTCTGAATAATGAAGTTTTATTGAAGGTACATTTTCCAAATAATGATTTTTGTTTTTGTAATCCTGATTGACAAATTCCAGGGTATCCTCTGAAACTTTCCATAAAAGACCTTTTCCTAACTCTGCCCCATTGGTAAGAGAGATCCAGGCCAATGAACCTCTTTTATTGTATCGGGCTGATTCATTTACAGCCTGACCAAATGTTTGATTTTCTAAGAAAATCAGAACCGATACTATCAGAATTAATTTCTTCATAGCCAAGATGGATTTTTGTTACTTGATCCTTTTTGGTCTGGTGGATCGATTCCAATATGCTCGTTTATCAAGATCCAAGATTACATTATCATACTTGTTTTTGCTCCCAGTGATTTCCCAGTTCTTTTTGGCAACTGTTGCAACTGCAATTCCTCCTCCTGCACCCACTACTGCGCCAATCAGACCTAATACAATATCCATGTCACCTTTATCAAGAATAACCCAGGTTGATTCGACTTCTGGATAGGTGGCAGAATTGATAATAACTCCAGTAATAAACCCTGTGAATGCTCCTAACCATAGCCCGGTAATTCCAGGTCTGTTTTTTAGCGTGGTTATACGTTCAATTTCACTATAATGAAATCTTAAAGGTTCTGGCAAGGAATAATACGGTGTAACTGTCTTTCTCGCAGACGGCAAAATAAAAATCGAATCCTTGCTTACTTTCCACAATAGGGCTCGGTCAATTTTCTCACCCCCTATTTTCGTAACCCAAACTTGTCTCCCAGCTGGATTGAAATATAAGCCATCACTGATCACTACTTGGGCATTTCCCTCGAGGAGGGATATCATAAAAATTAGTATGCTTTGAAATGCTGTTTTCATGACATCCTCTTTTATTAAATTTAACCAGTCTTTTGATACAAATTTGAAAGGTTTCAGAAATTTCTATTCTAAAAAAATCAAAACTTGAGGAAATTGAATTGCAAAAATTACTTTTATAAACCCTTATATTTCAAAGTGTTTGCGAAATACAATAATTTCAAATAAATAATTTTTTAGATATGGGAGATTCCAAAAAAAGATGTTTTGTGGTCATGGGCTTTGGCACCAAAACCGACTACGTGAACGGTCGCCAACTCGATTTGAATAAATCCTATCGACTGCTGATCCGGCCTGTCTTGGAAGCTAAAGGAATCGAATGCGTTCGTGCCGACGAGATCACACATTCCGGCTCCATCGATGTGCAGATGTATAAGGAATTGCTCCAGGCAGATGTAGTCATTGCGGATCTTTCTACTGCCAACCCAAATGCGCTTTACGAGCTGGGTGTTCGCCATGCACTCAGACCTTTTACCACAATTGTGATTTCCGAAGATAAACTCACATATCCTTTCGATCTGAATCACATACTGATCACTAGCTATCAGCATCTGGGTGACGCGATCGACTACGAGGAAGTGGAAAGGTTCAGAGCAACTTTGGGAAAATTGATCGATTCGGTCATTGACAAAAAAGAGGCTGACAGCCCGGTCTATACTTATCTGAATTCGCTCGTCCCTCCGCAAATCAAGGAGGAATTGGAAAAAGCAATTGAGGAAATGCCAACAAGAGGGACTGATCTGACGATTCCAGGGATGGGCAAGGCACTTTCATTGATCATTTAGGAAGCTGAAGATGCAATCGAAACCAAGGAATTCTCGAAAGCTCGGGAATTATTCCAATCAGCGGTTTTGCTTTCTCGCTCGACTTCAGGACCACAAGACCCCTACCTGATTCATAGGCTTTCATTTTGTACCTACAAAGCTGCCGAACCAAATCTGGTCAGCTCACTTTATAAGTCTCTGAGCTTATTGGAATCAATCAACCTCGCTCACACAAACGATCCGGAGACTGTCTCTGCGGCGGGTGGGGTTGAAAAAAAACTTTATGAAAATGGAGAAGGAGACGATCATCTCGAAAATTCGATCCTGTATTATCAACGAAGTTATTATCTCCTCAATAACAGGTATAACGGAATAAATCTTGCCATGACTTTGGTTTATCATGCTACTTCAAACCTTGTGAATTCAGATCACGAACGCATAGCAGATTTAGTATTTGCCCAGCGAACCTGGAAAAGGGTCCTTTATTTGTGTGATCGCGATTGGCCAATTATCCTGACTAAAGAGACCAATGATGCACTTTTGAGTCAGGGAACGAAGGAATCGTTGGACATGCAGGAATATTACGATGCCCAGAAATTTTGGATAACCGTAAATCGAGCTGAAGCATCCTTCGGTTTAGGAAGATTTGGCGATTACAAGAAGTATATGGACGAGGCAAAAAAAATGCCTCATCCTGACTGGATGTGGGAAAGCTTTACAGATCAATTGGGTAAATTGAAAGCTGAATTAACAAAAATTGGCCACTTCCTTGAACCTACCTGGAAGTCACCTTCTTAAGAAAAAAAGTTACCAACTTATGCTGAACCCATTATTGGCGAATTTCGCCACCCCTTTTGATACTGCCCCTTTTCACCTGATCAAACCTGAACATTACGTGCCTGCTATCCAACAAAGCATTGGGGAAGCAAAAGCAGATATCGCCAAAATAAAAGAGGAAGCGCTCCCTACTTTTGAAAATACAATCGAGGCTCTTGATAGGTCCGGAAAAAGATTGGGCATCATTAATTCAATTTTTTTCAATCTGAACTCAGCCGAAACAAACGAGGAAATCCAGAAACTGGCGCGGGAAATCTCCCCATTGCTGACCCAACATTCGAATGATATTTTGCTGGATCAAGAATTATTTCAACGGGTTGCGCAAGTTTTTTCCCATAAAGAAACTCTGAGGCTGGATCCTGAACAAACCACTCTTCTTGAAAAAACTTATAAATCGTTTGTCAGAAACGGGGCAAACCTCAGTTCTGAAAAGGCAGATGATATGAGGAATATTGATCAGGAACTGGCGCAACTCAGCTTGAAATTCGGTGAAAATGTACTCGCTGAAACCAATAAATTTGTGCATTTTGTCTCTGATGAAACCGAACTGGAAGGTCTCCCGGATGGAATCAAAGAAGCTGCTGCACAAATAGCTGAGGAAAAAGACGAGCTTGGTAAATGGGCTTTCACTCTTGATTACCCAAGCTACGTTCCCGCGATGACGTATGCTAAAAACCGGGAATTGCGAAAAACCTTGTTTCAGGCATACAATACCAAATGTGCTAAAGGAGATGAACTGGACAATCAGCAAACCATCAAAGACATTCTAAATCTGAAATACAAGAGAGCAAATCTCCTGGGATATTCGAGTCATTCAGATTTTGTACTCGAAGAAAGAATGGCGAAAACTCCAACTGAAGTTCTTTCATTTCTGGAATCTCTTTTAGAAAAAGCAAAGCCAAAAGCTGAGGCAGAAGTTAAAGAAGTGGCCGCTTTTGCAAAAGAGCTGGATGGAATCGAAACGATCGAGCGCTGGGATTTCGCTTATTATTCTGAACTTTTGAAAAAAGCCAAATATGAATTGGATGACGAAATTCTCCGTCCCTATTTCCAGTTAGAAAAAGTAATTGAGGGCGTTTTCCTAACAACTCAAAAACTTTACGGACTTCAGTTTATACCAAATAAAGACATTCCGGTTTACCACCCGGAAGTCACTGCTTACGAAGTTCGAGATCGTAATGGAAAGCATGTATCTATCTTTTATGCGGACTTTTTTCCCAGAGCAGGAAAACGAAACGGTGCCTGGATGACCAGCTATCGGGGTCAAAGCCTCGAAAATGGAGAAGATCACCGTCCTCATATTTCGATTGTCTGCAACTTCACCAAGCCGACTAAGACCAAACCGAGCCTTTTGACTTTCAACGAAGTGACTACGCTATTCCATGAGTTCGGACACGCATTACATGGTATGCTAGCCAAGGGAACTTACGAATCCTTAACCGGAACAAGTGTCTATTGGGACTTTGTGGAGCTTCCATCGCAAATCTTCGAAAACTGGTGCTATGAAAAGGAATGCCTGGATCTTTTTGCTCAGCACTATCAGACGGGCGAAAAAATCCCTTCCGAATTGATAGATAAAATTAAGAAAGCGGCAAATTTTCAGCAAGGATATATGACGGTAAGACAGATCAGCTTCGGGTTACTCGACATGGCCTTTCATAGCCGTAATCCTGAGACTATCGAAAGCATAGCCGCCTTTGAGCGGGAAATAATGAAAAGAACTGATCTGCTTCCTAAAGTTCCGGGAATGCTGATGAGTACTTCATTTTCTCATATTTTTCAGGGGGGATATTCTTCAGGTTATTACAGCTACAAATGGGCTGAGGTATTGGATGCAGATGCATTTGAGCTTTTCCAGGAAAAAGGAGTTTTTGATCCTGAGACTGCGGAGGCTTTTCAGAAAAATATTCTCTCCGCGGGTGGAAGTGAGCACCCTTCAATCCTATATGCCAGATTCAGGGGAAGAGCTCCGAAACAAGAAGCGCTTCTTAAACGAGCCGGATTATTGCAACCTTAATTTATTATCAAAACCTGTCCACATATATTTTAAGAGTATTCTTTAACTCTCCACTTATGATTGCTAAAAAATTTTATTTACCTCCTTATCTCAAAGCCCTTTCAGTAATGCTGTTCATTATTGTGCTTGTATTTTTCTTGATTGTTGGCAAAGGTCTCTTGGTCCCACTTTTCATGGGCGGCTTTTTTGCAATCTTGTTCACGCCAATAACCAATTGGATGGAAGTCAAAAAAATCCCAAGAGTACTTTCGACAATTCTCGCACTTTTACTGATGATAGCTTTCGTGGGAGGATTGATTGTCTTTATAGTCGGAAATGTGAAAAGTTTTACCAGAGATTTTGAAAATGTATCCGGTCGGGTCCAACAAGTTACCCAGCAAATTGACGCCTGGACTTTACAGAATTTTGGGATAGATGAAAATCTGGAGGAAAAAGCCACCTCTGGATATCTTAAAAACTATTTGAATGAAAACAGTAAGGGGATCTCTGGTTTTGTATTAAATATTGTAGGATCCTTAACAGGAGTAGTTTTGATTCCACTGTTTATGTTCTTTTTCCTCCTTTACAGAAATCATTTAACTAACGTAATTGTCAGCATTTATAGGGATAAAAATTCGTCTTTGGTAAGAATGAGAATAACCAACTTGAGAAAAGTGATTTTAAATTATACCGTAGGCGTAGGAAAAGTTATGGTAATTTTAGCAATTTTGAACATTTCGGCCTACACAGCACTAGGGATTAAACATGCGATCTTTTTCGGAGTAATTGGTGCGATCTTAAATATCATTCCTTATGTAGGCCCTTTCTTTGGTGTATTACTTCCGATAATTTATTCATTCTTGACCAAGGATAGTTTGTTCTACCCGATCGCTATTTTGGTTATATACCAGGTAATTCAATTGATTGAAGGCAACTTCCTTACTCCAAAAATAGTAGGAGGTAATGTCAACCTAAATGCCTTTGTGACCTTGCTTGGACTATTGGTCGGAGGTACAATTTGGGGAGTTGCAGGGATGATTCTGGCCATCCCGGTTATGGCAATTATTAGAGAGATATTTGATTTAAGCGAATCAACAAAACCATTTGCCTATCTTTTAGGTGAAGAAAAAATAGAACCCAAACCTGAGAAAAATGAAAGTAAAGAATAGTCTATTGCTATGTTTATTGATTCTGGCATTTTTTTCCTGCGATTCTTTGGAGGATAAAAAAGGACGGTTTCTTCTAAAAGGGAACGAAAAGCTTAAAGAAAATGACCCCAAAGGTGCAATAGATTTTTACACTGAAGCCCTGGAACTTGACTCAACTTACGAAGATGCGTATTACAACAAGGCGATGGCCCATTTGCGCCTCAACGAATTGGAAGCGGCTATTTCAGATTTTAGTTTGGCGATCAAATACCGCGTCACTTATGTGGACGCTTATTTCCAAAGGGGATTGGGCTATATTGATAATGGAGAATTTTACAAAGGCCGGGAGGATGCGCAATGGCTAATAACCAATGATGGTCAAAATTGGAAAAGTCATTTTTTAAATGGTTTGGTGGAAGAAAAACTCAAAAATTACCCCGGAGCGCTGACATCATTTGAAAAGGCATTTGAATTAAATCCTAAGAATGCGGACTTGTTGGTAAATCAGGCTACTGTCACCTATTATCAAAAAGAATATGCTTCAGCCCAAAAACTTGTTGACCAGGCCGAGCAAATAAATCCAAACGAGCCTAATCTCCATAACCTCCGATCGATGATTTTATTTGATCTCGGAAACTACGCGGAAGCTCTTCTTTCCGTTGAGAAGGCAATTAAAATTGACAACCAACAAGCTTATTATTACAACAATAAAGGCCTGTACCTTCTCTTTCTTGATAAACCTGAGGAAGGATTGGATCTCATCAATCAAAGCATTCAAATGGATCCTAAAAACCCATTTGCTTTGAGAAACAAAGGGATTTATTACGTGATGAAAGGTGATAAAATCTCATCATTGCAATATCTTGAGGAGCTTTATAAAAATTATCCTGAAATGGATTTGTTAAAAGAATACTTGGAAAAAGCTCAGGCCTTGTAATTATTATCTGAAACTACTTCTCTGATTTTTTTTAGTAGTTCTGACGCATCGATAGGTTTTGCCACGAAGCCATCAAATCCGCATTCGTCAATCCTCTCCAAAATTTCCAGCTTTGCCGCTGCTGTCAAGGCAATTACCGGAGTTTGTGAAAACTTTTTGATCTCTATAGTTGCCTCGAAACCGTCCATCACCGGCATTTGAATATCCATCAAGATACAATCAAACTTTTGGTTTTGAACAGCTTTAATAGCTTCCTCCCCATTTACTACCCGATGAAAATCAAAACCCCATTTTTTAATAATTTTCCCCAAAACCAAAGCATTCACATCATTATCCTCTGCCATGAGAAGGTTGAGATGGTTGGATTGAGGTATCGGACTATTCCCTCTTGAAGGGATTTCAGATTGGCTTTCTGCCAGATCAAATACCAAATCAAAATAGAACGTACTTCCGGTTCCAGCCTCAGACTGAAGAGCGATTGTACCTCCCATTAAATTCAAAAGTTTGCGGGTAATCGACAATCCCAGCCCTGTGCCTCCGTATTTGGTACTAAAAGTTGGTTTTACTTGGTCAAAATCATTGAAAATCATCTCCTGATTTTCGCGGGCAATTCCAATTCCATTATCCTTAACTTCGAAATAGACTTTGGCTTTTCCGTTCTTAATTTCTTTCAACTGAACTTTAACGTCTACATTTCCCTCATTTGTAAATTTGAGAGCGTTTGTAATGAGATTATTCAATACCTGCGAAAGACGAGTTTTATCTCCTTTCACCCAAATACCTAAACCTTCTGACAAATGAAGTTCGAGCAGGTTTCTGCTGTCTCTTGCATGGAATGTAAGTCCATTTATAATCTGATTTACCAGTTCTTCTAGCTGGAAAGGGCTTTTCTCGATTGTTAATTTACCAGCTTCAATTTTTTGGAAATCTAGTAAATCATTAATCATTATGATCAAATTATCGACTGCGAAGTTTATGGTATTGAGAGCTGTTTTTTGGTGCTCGGTTGGTTGCTCTTGAAGCAATGAATAGGTAGAACCAGATATTGCATTCAGTGGCGTTCTGAGTTCATGACTGATCATCGATAAAAAATCAGATTTGATCTGATTTGCTTTTTCAGCCACTTTTCTTGCTTCATCTAATTTAGTCTCAAACTGTTTTTGCTCACTTATATCTGTGAGGTATCCGTACCAAACCATGTCTCCATTTTCCAGAGATTGCGGTCTCGCAGCTCCAAGAATCCATTTATACTCATTAGATTCTACATTGGTTTTTACTCGAAATTGGCATTGCCAAGGTTGTTGCTTTCTAGCTGAAGCCACAGAGGTCATGATCACGTTTGGCAGATCCATGGGGTGCACCCTGGAAATTGCCACAGAAATATCCGTGAATTGGCCCATTTCTTCAGCCTTCAAACCAAGTACGGATCCTATTCCCTTGGAAAGAAAAGAGAAACTCATCTTTCCCTCAGTATCCAGTACAAGTTGATAAAGGCCACCGGGAACTTGCTCCGTGAGGTTCATCAGGAAGTCACCGCTTTCTTCAAGGGTTTTCTCAAGAGTGACTTTTTCAGAGATGTTTTTGAAAGAAAGCTGGATGTAAGACTTGTCATCAAGACTGGTCAATTTGGAGGCTACCTCCAGAGTCAACTGCTTTCCTGCCGGGCTAATTAACAGAGAGGAAAAATTTCTAAAAGAAGGACCAGCTTCTGCTCCTTCTATCCAATCCTTCCACTGATCTACTTCCTCAAAAAAGGAACTCAAATCTTTTAGGTGAGCTATTTTTTCATTCTTCTCCAGCCCAAATAATTTTCTGCCCTCCTCATTAAATAAAAATACATCTCCGGATTGGGTTACTATCAAAAGTGCTTCCGGAGAATCAAAAAGCAGTTTTTCATGAAGCTTAATTTTTTGCTGAAGTTCAATTTTTGGACTTTCATCCCACACGATCCCTATTACTTCTGATCCCTTTTGTCCTTTTATCGAAGGGTCAGTTTTGACTGAGAGATGAAGAGTTTCACCCGAAAAAATTTTAATCTGGAATGAGAAATCAAGCTGTTTTTTCCCTGTTTTTAATGAAAACAAGTGATCCTGGAAAGCCTTTTGAATTTGCCCATCGACGCCTTTTAGATCATTTTTTAACCCAATGGTGTTCGAGCAATTCAGGATTAGGGAAGAGGCAGAATCGAACGTCAAAATATCCAAACCCGAATCAAAATGCCAAATTCCTACTTTTACATGATCAGGCGCAAGATTCTTGAGTTCTATTATTTGGGCTTCTTTTTCTTTATTATTAGCTTTCTCTGAACCATCTCTTGCAATAATAAAAAATCTATCCTCAGTAAACTGTACAGTACATTCTAGAAATCTGTAGCTACCATCCTTGCTCTTAAATCTGGAGTTGAAGAAACCCAACCGATCATTTTCACCTGTTTGCTTCCAAATAGTCCTGATTTCCTCCAAATCATCTTCATGAATGAAAGAACACAAAGAGGTATTTAGCAACTCTTCTACAGAATATCCTAAAACAGGCTGTATTGCCCCATTCAGGTAAGTCAGATAGTCATGCTGACCAATAGCAATAAGGTCAAGACTTGCTTTAAAAAACTGTTGAGCTTCTTTTTTACTAGGCAGTCCATGTGTCCGAACTTCCTTTCCCTTATAAAACAGGAAGTAATTAGAGGAACTTTCTTGTGGCAATTCAATTCTGAAAGAGTAATCCTTCCTTTCGTGGGTTAGGATCAATTCCTCTTTGAAGATATATGCATTGATATCGAGTCCGAGACCAACAAGATTTCTTTCTTTTAAAGATTCCCCTATCTGCTCTTCAAATGATTCATTTGCATAAAAAATACTGTACGGAAAAGAATCATCAGCGAGAAACACCATTTCCGAAGACTCGTAAATGATCTTTTTAAAAGTACTGTTGATCCCTCTTTCTTGCATTGAAATGTCCTTTGCGTACTATGTTTATTTCTATCCTTTCGAAGGAAAGAAAAATCAACCTCCTTTCCTAATGTAAACATACAGCAATTTGTATTTCATAGCAAATAATTTACTTTTTGAATACTGTTTTCTTCTTAAAAATTATAGTAATAACTAATTTTAGCCCATAGTCGGGTTCTAAAGCCCTCCTGAATAAACCCATCAGTTCGATAATCCAATGCCCATTCAAGTTTTTCATTGCTATTGAATAATTTACCAAGAGCAATTGCTGTGCGATTTTCAATCTCAAACTCTCCTCCCTTGAGGCTGAAAATGGGCTCTTCAGAAAGCACTAAATAAAATTCGTTAGGATCTACTTCTGCCCCTTCCAAAGGAATCTCCATAGAAAACCGATATCTTAATCGGACCTCCAGATCATCATTTTTAGTGAAAGTCTGATCAGTCCTCACCCGGTGATTAATCCTCAGATTTCGCAGCCTTTGCAGCATTGACAACTGTTGGATAATTCTGTTGCCGTCTTCTTTTTCCTGAAATCTGTGAAAAACACCTAATCCGATACTAATTCCTGGACGAATAGTGTGATCAAAAATTAGCATCAAATCTGTGCGATAATGGGTAAATTGGGGGTTATCCGTTTTCAGATCTCTGCTATCGTACAAGATCTCTTGATTCTCAATTTTAAAATTGAGCTTATTTTGTTGATCTAGCTTTTTGGTAAAAGAAATCTCAGGGAAAATCCCTGTGAAAAAGACCTTATTCTCCTGAGCGGCCAAGCTTCCATTTAAAGAAATAAGAACAACCAAAATAACTAGTTTCTTCATTAAAAAATCAGATTGTCATTCAGACGAATTTGAACCTTAAGTTTTGACAAAAACTTACCCGAATCATCAAACAGTGCTTCCCAAAGCTCCCATTGTTCGTTTTTCCCCTGAAAGACTATCTCATAGCGAATTACAACATCAACAATCTCTTCCTCGTCAAAGAAATCTTCCAGGTCCGATTTGGAAGCAGTAAGCTGCCGCTGGATTTTTTCAACTTTTACATGAGCATAAATTGATTCAAAATGAAATTGGATTTCCTTCCAAACCTCAAGTGGGACCTCAGATTCTTTAATTTCAATTTCAACATCTTCCACATTTCCCAAAGAATCAAACTCTACACTATGGAAGTGACCCTGGTAATGAAATTTTGCTTCATAGGATTTGCCATTTTGAGAATGTTCCAAAAACCATTTTGGTCTTTGGACATTTTCAAAGGAATCTTTGAGCCAATCCCTTGCCGCAGAGGGAACTTCACGTGGTTTTATTCCTGATTCTTTCTCAATTTTTTCTTGAGAAAAAGAAAAATTAAAAATTCCAAAACTTAGGAAAAGGATTATAAAAACTATTAAAGAATTAAAATTGAGCATAACAGAAAAAGAAAAAAGCCGTAGCAATCATGCTACGGCTTAGGTATTAATAATTTACTTTCAAACCTTGGCCTTGATCAAGTTGAGTGCAGAACCTGCAACAAACCAACCAATCTGACTTTCATTGTAAGTATGGTTTACTTGAATGGTGTTGGATGTTCCGTCAGAGTGATTGAATACAACCTGAAGTTGCTTTCCTGGAGCAAATGAAGTCAACCCAATGATATCTATGCTATCATTTTCCTGAATCAAGTCGTAATCAATAGCGTTGGCAAAAGTCAGGGCCAGCATCCCCTGCTTCTTCAAGTTGGTTTCATGGATTCGTGCAAAAGATTTTACTAAAATCGCGCGAACTCCCAAGAAACGAGGCTCCATTGCAGCGTGCTCTCTGGAAGAACCCTCACCGTAGTTTTCATCTCCAACCACGATCGATCCGATACCATGCTGCTTGTAATTACGTTGGGTAGCAGGCACTTCTCCATACTCACCAGTCAATTGATTTTTAACTTTATTGGTTGCGTCATTGTAGGCGTTTACCGCACCGATCAGCATATTATTGGAGATGTTATCCAAGTGTCCTCTATATTTCAACCAAGGTCCGGCCATGGAAATATGATCCGTGGTACACTTTCCTTTTGCTTTTATTAAAAGCTTCAATTCTTTCAGGTCAATTCCTTCCCAAGCTGCAAAAGAATCAAGTAACTGGAGTCTGTCAGATTTTGGATCAACCAAAACATTTACTTTAGATCCGTCTTCAGCGGGAGCCTGATAACCTGCATCTTCCACTTCAAAGCCTTTCGCAGGAAGTTCAAGCCCTCTTGGCTCGTCCAACTTCACGGCTACTCCTTCAGCATTAATCAAAGTATCTGTAAGTGGATTGAATGTCAAATCACCGGCAATTGCCAATGCGGTCACAATTTCAGGTGATGCCACAAATGCGTGTGTATTTGGGTTGCCGTCAGCGCGCTTCGCAAAGTTTCTATTAAAAGAAGTAATGATCGAGTTTTTTTCCTGCTTCTCAGCGCCATGACGTGCCCATTGGCCAATACAAGGCCCGCAAGCATTTGCCAATACAACTCCTCCCATCTGACCAAACGTATCCAGGAATCCATCACGCTCGACCGTAAATCGAACTTGCTCGGAGCCAGGAGTGATGGTGTATTCTGATTTTGCAGTCAGCTTTTTATCAACAGCCTGCTTAGCAAGTGATGCTGCTCTTGAAATATCCTCGTAGGAAGAGTTAGTACAAGAACCGATCAAACCCACGTCCAATTTTGCAGGCCATCCGTTTTCTCTCACTGCTGCCGCAAATTTAGAAATTGGCCACGCCAAATCAGGAGTGAAAGGACCATTGACATGCGGCTCCAATTCTGAAAGATTAATTTCAATCACCTGATCGAAATAAGCAGATGGGTCCGCGTAGACTTCCGCATCACCAGTCAAATGTGCGGCAATTCCATTTGCCAATTCAGCAATATCCGATCTGCCTGTACCCTGAAGGTAAGCTGCGGACTTCTCATCATATCCAAAAATGGAAGTTGTTGCTCCGATTTCAGCACCCATGTTACAGATTGTACCTTTTCCGGTGGCAGAAAGTGATCTTGCTCCGTCTCCGAAATACTCAACGATAGCACCAGTTCCACCTTTAACAGTCAAAATACCCGCAACTTTCAGGATAACGTCCTTAGCCGAAGTCCAACCAGACAACTTACCAGTCAACTTAACGCCGATCAGCTTTGGAAACTTGAGCTCCCATGGCAATCCTGCCATCACATCACAAGCATCAGCTCCACCTACTCCTATAGCAATCATTCCTAAACCACCGGCATTTGGCGTGTGAGAATCCGTTCCAATCATCATTCCGCCCGGGAATGCATAATTTTCAAGAACAACCTGGTGAATAATACCAGCTCCTGGTTTCCAGAATCCAATTCCGTATTTATTTGAAACAGAGGCAAGAAAATCATATACCTCTCTATTTTTATCTTTCGCCTTATTCAAGTCTGTGACTGCACCGACCTCAGCCTGAATCAGGTGATCACAGTGAACAGTGGAAGGAACTGCTACTTGATCACGACCTGCTTGCATGAATTGTAAAAGTGCCATTTGTGCAGTTGCATCTTGCATAGCAACTCTATCCGGCTGAAAATCAACATAAGTTACTCCCCTTTGAAATGCATGAGAAGCCGCTCCTTCTGTAAGGTGAGCGTAAAGAATCTTTTCTGTCAGGGTAAGAGGACGTCCAACAGCCTTACGAGCTGCCTCGATTCTTTCAGGAAATCGTCCATATACTTCCTTGATCATTTGGATATCAAAAGCCATTTTATTGGAATTTTTGTGATTAAAGGTTCATTTTTTTCGAAGACAAATATAGGAAGTTAGGTCAATAATAGATAGCTCTGTACAATCTGTAAATCAAGGTACACCACTTTTTTAAATCAATTTTGTTTAAAGAATTTGGATATTTTAAGTTCGAATATGGATCAATTGCACCTTTGATCAAGTGAATAAAAAAAGAACCCTCCGGCATAGACTATTTTTGAAAAAATCAGTCCCATTCAAAAATTTATCTAGGCTGATATGATTAAAAAAACAGCCAATTAGAGTTATTTTGCCATTTTTCACTATAACTGATTTCAAAAAATCTTCTTGCAATTTAAAAAAAATAGGCCCTAATTTTCCTTTCCAGCCTGTCGAAGTTTTTTTAGTTTTAAATAAAAACTTAATATTAAGATAAAATTACTCACATCGAATCCAAGGCTACATTTGGATTCAATAATGTAGGATGGAATTTTCCTTGAATCCATTTTCAACAACTTTATTGGTTTCCGGCCTTTTGGTCGGATTGCTATCTATTTTTATCACTTTTAAATTAGAGGATTCCATCCGATGGATTGCTTTAACGATGGTTTCGTTTACCATCTGGGGATTTTTTTACGGATTGGAGTTGGCAAGTAAGACGGTGGAGGACATGCTTTTTTGGAGCAAATTTGAATATTTGGGCATTTCTTTCGCTCCTGCTTTCTGGGTCATTTTTTCCTTTAAGTATACTGGCTTCCAAGCTTGGAAAAAGTTTTGGCTCCTTTTATTAGTATTTGCGGTACCTGTGACAACTTATTTCCTGGTTCTCACGAATGAATTGCATCATCTCCACTATGCATCAACAAGTCTCAATAACACAGGACCTTTTCCAATTTTGGAAATAAAAATTGGCCCTTGGTACATGGTCCATGTCGTTTACTCCTATTTGGCTTTTTCGATAGTCATATTTATCCTTTGGAAGAGATTTAGATTCTCCGACCCTTTATTCAAAACTCAGACAAAACTGATCATAGCTGCTGGCACCATTCCCTTGATTTTCAATATTTTTTATCAAACTGGAATAATAAAACCATTTGAAGGAATTGATCTCACCCCCTACGCCTTTTTATTAACTTATTTAATCCTGGCGATTGCCATTCTTAAGTTCAATTTATTTAGCATTAAGCCAGTAGCAAGAGATAAAATCCTGGAAGTAATCACCCGAGGAGTTTTGGTTTTCGATGCACGCTACAAACTCATTGACTTTAATCCTGCTGTAAAAAACTTTTTCATTCCTCTAGACTTAATTAAAGTTGGAAAAAATGCAAATGAGATTTTTTCTGACAAAGAAGAATTACTTCAATTGCTAAAAGCCGGAGAAAGAAACATTCTTGAAAGTATTTTTCAATCTGAAAAAGGGAGGGAAATTGTAAGAATTGAGTCAATTCCCATTTTGGAAAAAGATACAATATTCAGTGGGATGGTGCTTCTTTTCGAAGATATCACTGACCAAGTGCAGGTCAACGACCAGTTAAAACACCAGACACTGGAATTACAACAATTGAACAGCCTGAAAGATAAATTCTTCAGTATTATATCCCATGACCTCAAAGGGCCGATTTTTGGAGTCAAAGAACTTATTCATCTTACTGAAACTGGCCTAGTGAGTAAGGAAGAATTTTTTGAAATGCTTCCCGAAGTTTCCAAAAATATGGAGCACGTATCGATTCTCCTGGAAAATCTTTTAGCTTGGACAAGTTCACAACTAAGAGGGGAATATATTCAGGTTCAGCAGTTTGATATTACTAAGGCCTTACAGCATCAAAAAAATCTCCTAGACCGGATTGCAAAAGATAAAAATCTGACCATCTCAATTAGTCATTCATCAGAAGTTCTGGTTGAAGCCGATAAGAATATGGTAGAGCTGGTTCTCAGGAACCTGATAAACAATGCGATTAAATTCTCCAAGCCCAATGGAGAAATCATATTAGCGGCTGCCTATGAGAAAGACTTGGTTAAAATATGCGTTGAGGATCAGGGATTAGGAATTTCGCCTGAAAACCTTACCAAGATTAATTCAGGTATTTCATTTACCACCCGTGGTCAAAACAATGAAAGTGGAACAGGACTGGGTATGATTTTAGTCAAAGAGTATGTCTCCAAAAACTCGGGTTCGCTTGAAATAAGCTCAATTGAAGGGAAAGGAACAAAATTCTGCATTTTTCTACCAGCTGCAAAAATCAATAAACAAGGGGGAATCTTAATTTAAACCCTGCAAAAAAAGAAGGGTATCCACCCCGTCCGCATAATCCCAGACTTCAGGTTCCTGGGCACCTCCAAAAGGAACCCCACCTTCATAATATTCGGGATTTGAGACGATACACTGAATATTATCTTTAATCTCTTCAAGTCTGATTTGAAGCTGTGCCAAATCAGTATAGATCTCATAAAACAAAACAGAGATAGGCGAAATCAATTCCTTTGTCTCTCTGACAAGCAAAAAGCCATTATCAAGGTGATCTTCTCTGTTTACCAATAATATCGACTTGTTGTAATCGTAATTATTCAGGTATTTATGATGATTCATCACTCCTGAAAAGATCTCTAAAGAATCGAGTAAGTGCTGAAGTTGGTCTTTTGATTTGATGAAAATCTTTGAAACGTTTCTGCAACCGAGTCCAAAATATTGGAAGATATCTTTCCCTAAAGCCTGTAATTCCTGAGTTGATTCATTTCCGGAAAGTACTGCAACAGATGTTCGGTTCCTACGAATTAGGCTGGGGTATTTTCCAAAATAATAATTGAAATAACGGGAAGAATTATCGCTTCCTGTTGCTATGTAGGCGTCTTTTCCTTTGAGCATTTCTTCAACAGAAATATAATCCTTGAATCGAGGTTCGATCGAGATTAAAGATTTGATTATCCATTTCATCAGAACTTCATCTGCTGAGCTGAGTTTTATACAAGCCCTATTCCCACTGATCAAAACAGTCATCAAATCATGAACCCCTACCGCGGGAATATTTCCTGCCATCATAAGCCCAACTGATTTTGGAGATTCGGACTCAATCATTCTATATCTGCTCAGCCATATATTGAGCTTATCCTCACCCATCATTAAAGCAATCCCATTTAAGGCAGATTGGCAAGAGCTTGGGGTAAACCAGCTATTTTTGTTTTCCGCCCTCCAAAAAAGTTCTATCTTCTCATTTTCTGAAAGGTTATTTATCAAAATTCCTAGTTGGACAAAAGTTGAAACTCGATCGGGCAGATTCATAATTGATTTTAAAGAACGCAAATTTATCGATTTTGGAAAGAAGAGAGATTAGAAATAAATTAAATTAGTTAGTATGACAACTTTTTTATTGTCAGTGTGTTTTTTGGTTGTTACTTTTGAATTCAAATATCTCGAGCTATGGCTATAATGATTACTGACGAATGCATCAACTGCGGTGCGTGCGAACCAGAATGTCCAAATACAGCAATTTATGAAGGTGGTGTAGAATGGACTTGGGGTGGTGGTACTACTTTAAAGGAAGTCACTTTAGAAGACGGGACAGTGGTAAGTGCAATTGAGAAGCAAAAACCACTCTCGGATGAGTTTTATTACATCGTCACAGACAAATGCACAGAATGCAATGGATTTCATGAGGAACCTCAATGTGCAGCTGTTTGTCCTGTAGATTGCTGTGTGGATGATCCGGACCATCGCGAGACTGAGGAAGAACTTCTGGCTAAAAAAGCCTTTATGCATGGAGATTAAAAGGTGGCTAAGTCCACCTTTTTTTTGCATATTCATAACTGATTTTGACCTTTTTACACTCTATTTTTTTCAAAACACAAAAAAAAAGTAAAGTTTCAATTTGAATTCTCAGACCTAATTGTTTTATCTTAGTTCGCATTAATACCCTTATACCCAAACCGAACGCACTGTGGAAGATCAAAGAGGTTACGACAGAGAAGAGATTTTCTCGAAAAAAGTAAAGGCAGGAAAGCGAACTTATTTTTTTGATATTAAATCAACCAGGGCCAATGATTTTTATCTGACGATTACAGAAAGTAAAAGAAGAGTCAATGGAGATAGTTTCACTTACGAAAAACACAAAATCTTTCTGTACAAAGAAGATTTCTTTAAATTCGTTGGAGCGCTGAATGAAACTGTCGATCATTTGAAAAATGAATTAATGCCGGATTTCGATTTTGAGCAATTTGAACAAGAAGAGACCGAAACTGAAATAAAAGACGAACTCAAGTGGGAATAAAAAAGGCTTCCAACCTTTCTTATTATTTGATTCCGGAGAAATAGTATATTTAGAGGAGGCAGTGATGCCTCCTTTTAGTTTACCCGATATGCAGCGTTTTTTTATTTATCTAGTCCTGTTTTTAGTTTGCTTCTTCGTATTTGGCTGGTATTTTTCAAATATCACCCTCTATCTTGTTTTGTCACTAATCCTGGCAGCGATCCTCCGACCACTTACTAATCGGTTAAATAATTTCCACCTTTTAGGACAGCACCTTCCCCGATGGTTTGCCATTTTGGCATCCTATTCCGCAATTGTCGGATTATTAATCTTATTGAGTTTATTGTTTTTCCCTTTAATCAACCAACAGATTCTTATCATCAGTGAGCTTGATTTAGCAGGGATTTACGCTCAAATCCAGCCTCCGGTAAGTCGGGTTGAGAATTTTCTCTTTCGCTATCAACTTTTGGAGAATGAGCCAGGCTATCTTTTTGATGAACTTCGAAATTCCATAACCAAAGTCATTAAGAATTTCGATTTTGCAAGCTTCATTGGGGGTGTAATCGATACGACAACCAGCATTTTAATAGGAATAATGGCGGTATCATTTATCACCTTTTTCCTTCTATTAGAAAATGGCCTGCTACGTCGAAATCTTCTAAATCTGATCCCAAACCCTTATTTTGAATTATCAGTTGCAACTTTCACCAAAGTTGAAAAACTGCTTTCCAATTACCTCTCCGGCCTTTTAATTCAAATGCTTGCCATCTTTTCGCTTGCGAGTTTTGGACTAACAATAGTAGGTGTTGAATACGCACTTACCATCGCCCTATTTGCAGCTGTCGCCAATCTGATTCCATATGCGGGTCCGATTTTAGGATCACTTTTCGGTATCATAATTGGAATATCTACGGGTAGCTTTGAAACGAGCAGCGAGTTTACCTACCTATTAATCAAAATCGTATCTGTCTTTGCAGCGGTTCAGCTAACAGATAATATTGTACTTCAACCGATGATTTTTTCGAAATCGGTGAAAGCTCATCCCCTTGAAATTTTTGTTGTTATCTTTGCCGGGGCAAAAATCGCCGGCGTAGTGGGGATGATTTTTGCCATACCCGTTTATACCATCTTCAGAGTTTCCAGTATGGAGTTCTTTCTTGGGTATAAATCCTATCGAATATTTAAAATAAAAACAACGAATTAATGGCCTTACAATGCGGCATAGTAGGACTTCCCAATGTTGGGAAATCCACCTTGTTCAACGCACTTTCCAGCGCAAAAGCTGAAGCTGCAAATTTCCCTTTCTGTACCATCGAACCCAATGTCGGAGTAGTTACTGTTCCGGACAACCGACTTCAAATACTTGAGAAACTGGTAAACCCTCAACGTGTACTACCTACCGTTATTGAATTCGTGGACATCGCCGGGTTGGTAAAAGGTGCTAGTAAGGGAGAAGGCCTGGGGAATAAATTCCTTGCTAATATTCGGGAAGTAGATGCGGTAATACATGTGATTCGCTGCTTTGAAGATGAAAACATCATTCACGTGGCAGGTGGAGTTGATCCGGTTTTTGACAAGGAAGTTATCGATACTGAACTTCAGCTTAAGGATCTTGAATCCGTTGAGAAAAAAATTCAACGAATTGAAAAGGTTGCCAAATCAGGTGATGCGAGAGCCAAAAAGGATTTGGAAACTCTTCTTCTTTTTAAACAGGCTTTGAATGAAGGCAAAAATGCCCGTGCTCTAGAAGTTGATAAGGATGATCTGGAAGTACTGAGAGATCTTCACTTACTGACGATCAAACCTGTGATTTATGTAGCCAACGTTGATGAAGCAAGTCTGTTGACAGGAAATAAGTTTGTTGATAGTCTTCGGGAGAAAGTGAAAGAAGAAAATGCTGATGTGATTATACTTTGCGCAGCAATTGAATCCCAAATTGCAGAATTCGAAGACCTGGAAGAAAAGGCAATGTTCCTTTCGGAATATGGCCTAGATGAAAGCGGACTGAACAAATTAATCTCCGGAGCATATTCTTTATTGAACCTAATCACCTATTTCACTGCCGGAGTACAGGAAGTAAGGGCTTGGACCATAAAAAAAGGTTGGAAAGCACCTCAAGCTGCAGGTGTTATTCATACCGATTTTGAAAGAGGTTTTATTAAAGCAGAAGTAATAAAACTAGCTGAGTATCAACAATTCAAGACTGAAGCGGGTTGTAGAGAAAATGGAAAAATATCCATCGAGGGAAAAGAATATGTGGTCCAAGATGGGGATATCATGCATTTTCGATTTAATGTTTAACGATTTCTTGAAAAAATCAATTACTTTTGATTTGCTTATCCACCCCGATTGCATTGTACGTTTTAGTTTACTTATTGTCTCATTTTATTTTTAACACGCCGTGAGAGTTAGACTAATTTTCTCCCTAAAAAACAAGGGATCTTATTTGCCGTTCCACCACCAGTACATTCTGGCTCAATTCCTGAAAGGGTTAATTGTGAAAGGCGGCAGAGAGGAGTTTTACAATTATAATTACTTCAATTTCTCTGGTTTGAAAGGTCAAACCAAAGTCAGCAGAAGTGGCTTACATTACTATTCAAGCTTGGTCACTTTAGTGATTTCTTCCCAAAGCGAAGATTTCATGGACTATTTGCTTGAGCAGGTTTTTGCCACTCCCAAGATTGAACTGGGAAACCTGATTATGGTGCCTGAATACACCGAGATTGAAGTAGAACCTGTTTTGGAAACTTCCAACAAGTTCGTTTGTATTTCTCCGTTGGTATTGATTACCCCAGCTTTCAATGAAGAAGCGGGTAAGAGATTCATCAATCCTGACAGTGACGAGTTTTCTGATTTACTTTATGAATCAACTCTCACCAGAATGGAAAAATCAGGCTGGTATACACCTGAGCAAATGGAATCTTTCTACAAATTTCAGGTAGTTCCAGACATGGTCTATGTGAACAAACTGAAAGAGCAGCAGAAGAAATTCGCAAGAATCTATGCTGTGTATGACATGGATGTAAAATATGAAGTAAGAGGCTATACGCTTCCATTTACTTTGTATGCCGCTCCGGAAGTACAAGACTTCGTATTCAAATGTGGTTTGGGAGCATTCACTCACAAGGGTTTTGGAATGCTGGATCTTGCAAATCATCCATCTGGTGTAAGAACTACTACTTACAAATTTAAAAGAGAAGGATTTGTTCCCTACAAACCAAGCGATAGAGTCAGGCAGAATGTGGCCCCTACTTCAGAAGACGGGGAAACCTCCGAAACCGAATCAGAAGAATCATAAAAAAACTCTCCCGAAAAATCGGGAGAGTTTTTTTTATAGCCTTCTTCTATTTGGATGAAGGTACAGATACCCAACTAGTTGGTCGTACCGGGAACCCAAATTTCTAAAATAGACCAGCACTTCATATTCATTCTCGGTTTGGAAATAACTTCCTTCCAATGAATTGGTATCAAATTGATTTCCCTCAAGTACTCCATATATGTAGTCATACCAGCCTTGCTTTAATAGTAAGGTTGTCTGATACAGCTTAAGAGTTGGGTCCCAAGACATTTTAGCCTCTGGAGATTTTCCCCAATTGGTAAAAGATCCCACCAGGAAAACAGGGGACATATCCTCCTCTACCGAAAGTCGGAACGTCGTCAACACATATTCGCTTTCAATTTCCGGATTTCCACCGGGACGGTCATTTGTGTAAACTAAATACTGTCCGTTTAAATCCAAATATTGTGAATAAACAGACTCCGGTCGCGGACGGTCAATTACCGCATCTGCATAGACCGCATCCGTTTCCACCTGTACATTTGCAATATTGACTCCGGTGGCCCGGATAAACCTTAAATCCACAAACCGAAATTCATTTCCTGCCCGGAAAGAATTTGAACCGTCAAAACTCTCATAGCGGAGCGTTTTTGAAATATCATTTAAGAAAGTTGGCTTACTCAAATACTTTGCATTGTCCCACCGCTGATTTTGGCGAATCATCACTTTTACCTGATTCAAGACATCCATAACTTCCCCATTTGAGTAATTAACGAAGACATTCAATTGCTGTGATTCTCTCCGATCAGCCGTTTGCGAAGGAGGAACTATTGCCGCGCCTACTGTGAAAAGGTCCTCGTATACCATGAACCTTTTCGCCAGAATCACCTGTGATTCATCTCTTCCCCGATAGACTTTTACCACATAATTCCCTGATTTGGTGACCCTTGGAATCTGAAATCTATAGTGAATGTATGGAATCCTCGTATTGATCGAGTAGTCGTAATTCTGGATGTTAAACTCATTAAAGGTTAGTAAAAAATCATTGTCTTTGAGTTGGGAAGGTGTCCAATCTGCGTTGCAATGGATCAGTTTGGCAGTATACAAATCAGGATCATAAGCCAAATCATCAAAATATAGCATCAACTCTCTCCCTCCCATCAACGAAACCACTGGTGCATCCAACTGACTATCGGTACTGGCACCAAATTGAAATAACCGAACAGACTGGATATGATCCATGTAAACCTTGTCCTCCGTCTGAGCAAAAACACCCGTTTGGAAAAGATAAAAAGTGGTTACCAATAAGATATAAATCGGAATTTTCATTTTGAAAAATAGAGAAATTGGATTGGAAATTGAAACCTGATCAACTGACCATCTCCTGAAGAGCTGAAATCTGATCTACCAGTGTTTCCCATTTGGAATTGATTTTTTCCAAATACCCCTGAATTTTCTGATAGTTTTCCTGCGTTCTTTGCGCTTCAGATTCATTTGAATATAAATCCGGATCTGCCATTTTTTTCTCCAAAACTAACTTTTGACTTTCGAGCTTTCCGATTTCATCTTCGACAAATTTCAAGTCCTCCTCCAATTTTTTCAAGTCGCGCTTAGCTTGCAGTACTTCCGGTTGGCTTCTTGGAGTAGGCTGCTGAATTTTTTTCTCAACTTTAGGTGAGGGCGAGCTGGCTTTCACTTCAGCTTGCTGAGATTTCCAAAATTCGTATTCATCGTAAGTACCCAGATATTCTTTGATTTCATGGTTTTCGATATACCAAATCTTATTAGCCACACCTCTGATGAAATGTCTGTCGTGGGAAACGGTAAGAAATGTTCCTTCATATTGCTGAAGTGCCTGAATCAGAATATTTACTGATTGGAAATCAAGATGGTTTGTTGGTTCATCGAGTAACAGGAAATTAGCTTCCGAAATCAACGTTTTAGCCAATGCAACTCGGGATTTTTCTCCTCCGGAAAGGACTTTAATCTTTTTGAAGACTTCTTCATTTGAGAATAGGAAACATCCCAAAACTCCACGAAGCTCCATTTCAGATTTCTTGCTTCCCGCCTGAGCCAATTCCTGGATGATTTCATTAGAAAGATCCAACGCCTCCAATTGATGCTGCGCAAAAAATGCTTTGATCACATTATGACCTTCTTGTCTTGTTCCGCCTATCTTTTCAGAACCATCTATGACTCTAAGCAAGGTTGATTTCCCCTTACCATTCGCGCCGATCAGCGCAATTTTATCACCACGCTCGATCCTGGCCGTAGTATTTTTTAAAATCACCAAATCACCATAAGCCTTACTCACATGATCCAAAATGACCACATCCCGACCTGATTTCTGGGAAAACTTGAATTTAAAATTTACCGAAACCTCATCATTTACTACTTCGTGAACCTTGTCCAATCTGTCCAAAGCCTTGATTCTGGACTGAACCTGATTTGATTTGGTTGCTTTCGCCCGGAATCGCTCGATGAATTTTTCAGTATTTTTGATCATCTGCTGCTGATTTTCATAGGCATTCTGCTGAATCTCCATACGTTCAACTTTTTCCTCCTTGTAAAAAGAGTAGTTTCCCGGATATAGGGTCAAGGTTTGACTAGCAACTTCTACTGTGCTACTGATGCAATTATCCAAAAAAGTCTGATCGTGGGAAACTACCACAACTGCACCTTCGTACGTTCTGAGGTAATTTTCCACCCACTGAATGGATGGTAAATCCAAGTGGTTGGTAGGCTCATCAAGCATTAAAAGTGATGGTTTTTCCAGAAGAAGCTTTGCCAGCATCACCCGCATTCTCCATCCTCCTGAAAAAGTTCGTAACGGTTTGTCTAAATCTGATGTCTTGAAACCTATTCCTTCTAAAACTTCCTCAGCCTTCGCTTTTATTGTATATCCTTCATGGGATTCAAAACGATCCTGAAGATGTGCCAATCTGTTGATTATCTCTTCAGAATGATCAGTTTCCATCTTTATCAGGACTTCTTCGATTTCATCCTGAAGTTTCAGTGTCTCCTTAAAAGCCGCCAAAGCCACGTTAAGAATACTTTCATCTGACTGATAAGAAAGTAAATCCTGATTCAAAAAACCGATCGTGCAATCTTTGGCTTTTTGAACCTCACCTGAACTAGGTTGGAAATCACCATTGATGATTTTCAGTAAAGTTGATTTACCCGTTCCGTTTTGACCTACAAGACCAATTTTGTCTTTAGGCTTGATATGTAAGTTGGCGTTTTCATAGAGAGGGCGACCTCCAATGAAATAAGAGAGATTACTAATTGATAACATGGCGCAAAAATAACTATTAACCCGTTTATAAAGGTTCCAATTGAAAACATTCTCATTTTGATTAAATTAAATTTTCCTGAAATACATCCCATGAAAATCAAACTTAAATTCCCCTACCTCATTTTGACAATAATAACTTCGCTTTCAGCAAGTTGTCAACAAAATTCAAACAAATTGGAACCGATTAAAAGATCGAATAGCTCCAATAAAATTGACATACGAACATCAAAATCGGATGCTAAACTTGAAAAAATAAAGCTTCCTCCCAATTTTAAAATAGAGATTTGGGCTGCAGATGTACCAAATGCCCGCTCAATGGCGATTAGTGAGGATGGAATTGTCTTTGTCGGAAACCGTCAGGGAAAGGAAGTTTTTGCTTTAGTTGACGAAAATGGAGACGGAAAAGCTGACTCGAAGTTTATTTTGGCAGAAGGTCTGAATATGCCAAATGGAGTTGCTTACAAAGACGGTGATCTCTATGTGGCAGAAGTCAATCGCATCATAAGATTTAAGGATATTAAAAACACGCTCACCAAACCAGCATATGAAGTGGTTTATGATCAATATCCAACTGAAAAACATCACGGCTGGAAATTCATCTCTTTCGGACCTGACGGAATGCTTTATGTTCCGGTAGGTGCTCCTTGTAATATTTGTGATCCTGAAGAGGAAATTTTCGCCAGCATCACCAGAATTGATGTAAAATCTCCCAACCCAAAACCTGAGGTTTTTGCCCATGGAGTTCGAAATACAGTGGGTTTTGACTGGCATCCGGTAACCGGAGAGATGTGGTTTACAGATAATGGTCGTGACATGCTGGGAGATGATTCGCCTGATTGCGAGCTAAACAGAGTCACTGCGCAAGGTCAGCACTTTGGCTATCCGTATTGGCACGCCGGTACTATCAAAGACCCTGAGTTTGGTGATAAAGGAAAATCTCAGAGCGAATATATTCAGCCTGCGGCAAAATTAGGTGCCCACACAGCTCCGTTGGGGATGAGATTTTACGAAGGAGGAATGTTTCCTCCAACCTATAAAAACCAGGCACTTGTCGCCAAACATGGTTCCTGGAACAGAACCAAAAAATCTGGCTATATAGTCGCGCTGGAAGAAATAGATTTGGCCGGAAAAGTAAACGGGGAGAAAGTTTTTGCCTCAGGCTGGTTGGACGAAGCAACTCAGGAAGTCTGGGGCAGACCAGTCGATGTCCAAGAATTACCAGATGGAAGTTTGCTGATTTCGGATGATATGGCTAATTGTATCTATCGGGTAACTTTCACAAACTAATATTTAAATAAAAAGGAGACTTAAAATCTCCTTTTTATCCATAAAAACCTCAAGATGAATCCAAGAATTTCTCATGAGGTTTCTTAATCTCCTTAATTCCAATAGATCTTTTTATTCGAGATTTAAAAGCGGAGCTATCCGGTTGTACAGGGTCGTTCAAAATGAAAACTCACAAAAGGACTTTAATTGGAGGTTATTTGAAAACTTTTTTTTCAAAAAAATATTTTTAGAGCTGAAATAATCCTCAATCCAGAAAAGTTTTGATTGATTCAAAAAAGATATATGCGTTTATCCCAAGAAAAAATAGAGCGGGTAAAATTGCCAAAAAACCGTCTTTAACTCTCAGTCTGGCCGCCACTCCTAAAAGCATCATTAGTGCAAGGCCTCCTGATGATACGACCAAAAAATAGTTGAAAATCAAACCTACCAGTAAACCTAAAGCCCCCAAAATCTCAAGAATTGCAGTAAGTGTTCCAAATTTGCTCAGCCCAAAACGTATAAATTCACTTTTCATTTTAGACGAAGTAAAGTAAGCTATACCATAGGAAAAAAAAGAAAGGCTTGAGAAAACCACTAAAACTTCTAACAAACGCATCAAGCTATCAAATTGAGAGAAACTGCTGCTATAAAAAGACATAAAAGCAAAAGAAACAAAGATGGCATACGCTTTTGCCAAGAATTATTCACTTTGAAGTGAAAATACTGTGCACTTAACATAAGGAAAGCCATCAATAACGCAGGGACAAGAACCAGTGAAGGATACCAGATGCCTGCCACAATCAATGTCGCCAGCGCTATTTTAGTTGAGCCCACTATCGACCGTGTCAAATCGGTTAGACCATATTGGTGAAATTCTTTCACAATATTATCGAAACGAAATATCCAGACAATAATAATAGAAGCCGAAACTATGAGTTGAGCAACCAGAGATAAATTTGAAATCATATTTTTTTAGTTTTTCTCTATCCTTTGAATATACATGTTCGATCTCTTCTTTTTTAAAAAACTCTTAATACTTAATAGTAAGTTACCGGGATATGGACTTCCCAATCCAAAAATAATTTCAGGCTCTTTTATATCTGTCGAAATACTTTTGAGTATGCCACGTCAGTTCAATTTGAGAAAATCGAATAATATTTCAAATCGCAAGAAAAAGGGAGGTAATTACCTCCCGACTTCAAGTTTATTTTAACCAATCCGGCTTGGTCGTATCAACTTCTGCCTCTAGCTGATTGAGCAAATTATAAATTCCAAAATAGGTTCTGTTGACGTACAAACCGTGCCTTGACCCTCTGGCTTGTCTCGACTTTCTGAACATTTTATCATTGGCAATTCGATCTCCCAACTTGAAAATTTGATCAAAGAATTGATTGTCAGCAAAGTCAAACTTGTCAACATGGAATGGTTTACCTAGTAATGAAATCATTTCTTTGAAAACGCCTTTGAAGTATGCTTTTTCCACCTCTGTGTCTTTGTCAGAAATGAATTCAAGATCATAAAAGATCTGGTTCAACTCGTCTTCGTTAATAAGTAACTCTCTCTTAATCAAAGCAAAATAGCCCTGATAAAAATCCTCTGGTATGACTTTCACACAACCAAAGTCAATAATTCCTAATTGATCTTGATCCTGAACAATGAAATTTCCCGGGTGAGGATCAGCATGGACCTGTTTCAAATTGTGAACCTGGTGATGGTAAAAATC
>VFKK01000004.1 GCA_009885605.1 Cyclobacteriaceae bacterium
ACTTGGCTTTTCCGCGAGCTCCAGGCATATACCGCTCCTCAACTCGCTTTTCCACATCCTCTTTGTAAAAAGCAACTTCTTTGAAATTCCCATCTGCATAGCGCTGCCCCTGATCGGTGAAATGCGGAGAATTGGGATCAGAACTTTGACCCCCTGCCAAAATCGTTTTGGCTTTTACTTTCTCCCCAAACTCCACCACTGCCACAAAACTATTTCCTCTGTAGCCATAAAGTCGCTTCGTTCCCTCAAAAGTTCGAGCACCGTAGGCTGCCAAAGCGCCCCAGTTTCCGGAAGCCAGACCAACCGGAATGTAAGGTGCATTGTCGTCGTATTTCAAGTCGATGTCACCCGTTAACCGCTGAAACCTGTTGATCTCACCCCAAGGCGTATTCCAGGTTCCAAAGTCAGCATTCATTTGCTCGATGGTTTTTGCAAAAACATCCAGGATTTCCGTTTCAGTTGGGATTTTGGCATCGGGATTTTCGTTGATGAATCTGTTCAAAGACCTAAACTCCCGCTGATAATTCTCCCCATAAAAATGTGCGACCGACATGGCTACCGATTCTTTTGAAGTTCTATAATCCCATGCTCCCAACAAATCAATTGCTTCCTTAAGATCTTCATTGCCTTTTCCTGCTTTCAAAAATGCCTGAGTCAACTCCGGTAACAAATATTCAAAAGCCGGAATGTAGGAATCGTAAGCCAAAGCAAGGAAGCTATCCAGATTCAGATTTTTGGCATCCTTTAAGACTTTCACAGCATGAATTCCTCGGAAATTTTCCTGATCAGGCGCCATGTAAGCCGGGTAATCTTCTTTCTTCGGACTGAACTCACCTGCTGCAGTGAAGGGAGTTGAGTTGCAGTTTTGAATCCAGCCCGTGCCCGGATTCAGGATCATGATGCTTTCATCCACAGTGTGTAGGCCTTGCCAGTCTGTCGCCGGATCACTTCCATCCACAGGTTTAGAAAAGTCAAATTCCGGATTTCTCTTTGGGATAAAGTTGCCGTGGAAATAGGCGATGTTTCCTTCCGCATCCGCAAAAACTGTATTATTGGAGGAGTTGGTACGGATATCCATCATCTTCTTGAATTCTGCGTGGTTATTGAGTTTGGTTCGGGTATAGCTTTGGATCAGTGCATTCACAGGATCCCAGTTGATCTTGGTTGCCACCCATTTTTCGCCTTCCTTATGGGTAATCGGTCCATGATGGGTTCGGAAAATTTTAAAGCCTTTCTCCTTGATCGAATCCCCTTCAGAATACTTCAGCATTATTTCCTGAGCTTCCACATTGCGCTTTTCGTTGCCATATTCATAGTAAAATTCCCCTTCGGACAGCGTGATTGTTTCCTCATACTCATCTATGAAATCAACAAAAGTACTCGTGTGAATCCATCCGGTTTTTTCATTGAAACCCTGATAGACAAAAAACTGACCCCAGGTCACCGCTCCGTAAGCGTTCAACCCTTCTTCACTGACCACATGCACTTCCGGTCGGAAATAAAAAGAAGTATGAGGATTGATCAGCAGCATGGCATTGCCAGACTCAGTGAGTTGACCGGAAACAGCGATTCCATTAGAGCCTTTTGGTTCTTCAAGCAGATCAGGCAACATATTTTCGTTGAAAGCCAAAGGCTGATTTCCTTCGTAAAAAGCCTTAATTCCTGCTTCCGAAATTCGTTCTATATCTCCGCCAATTGATCCTTCGCTGAAATACATCGGAAACCACGGTTCATATTTCAGGATCACCTGCGGCTTCACTTCAGGATGGGTGTGCAGGTAATAATTGATTCCATCAGCGAAAGCCACGCAAAGGGCTTTCAGCCAATCCGGAGATTTATCATAGGCGGCTTTGGCCTCAGCTTCCGTCATATACAGATTTGCACGAAGATCACTGTAGATAGCCTTTTCTCCTTCAAGTTCGGCAAGACGTCCGGTTGCCCAGATATAGTTTCTTTCTACTCTGCGAAAATCATCCTCGCATTGAGCGAAAAGCAATCCAAAAACCGCATCCGCATCACTTTTACCATAAATGTGGGGCACTCCAAAATCGTCCCGAATGATCTCGACGCGTTCGGCTTGTGCCTCCCAGCGACTGACTTCCTCGCTTGCTTTTGGTTGACAGGCAATGAATATAAATGCAAAAAGGAAAATGAGTAATCGCTGATTCATGGTGGGTGGATTTTTAGAAGCTCCTTTGAATTTGTCCGAAGATAAAATATTTCGGGTCCTGCGGAAAAAAGATTTCCTATCGGTGCTGATCGTAATGATTAGCGGGGAATTCTGCTTTCAGGCTGTCAATAAGTTCGGCTGGAATGGTCAGACTTTCCTCAAAGCCTCTGAGCATTTTCTCAACCTGACGGACCGAACTCGCACCAATTATCAAAGAAGCCACAGCCGGATCTGCCAATCCAAACCGGATCAAGAATGCCTCCGGAGAATAGCTAAAACTTTTGATTCGTTCCCGGATTGCTTTCACCTGGCTTGGACCAAAATCCAAAAACCCTGCTATTGGCTTATCGATCAGCAATCCTTTTGCAAATGCACCGCGAACCAAAACCCGCGTATTTGTTTTTTCAAGTAAAGGAAAAATAGTCTCTTCAGGTCTTCGATCCAAAGGATTGTATTGCATCATGATCGTGGCCGGAGGATTTATTTCCATCAGTTTACGAATCACATTAGGCCGGATGGATGAAATTCCAAAAGCGAGGATTTTTCCCTGCGATTTCAGCATTTCGAAAGCCTCAAAAGTTTCTTCCAAGGGATCTTCAATCATTCCTCCATGAAGTTGGTAAAGGTCAATGTAGTCTGTTTGCAACCGCTTCAGACTTTTTTCAACAGCCATCAGAATATATTCCTTCCGGGGATTCCATTTCCAGCCATTTCCGTCAGGATTCATTTCATTCCCGACTTTGGTAGCCAAAACAATTTCATTCCTTTTTCCTTGAATTGCGGCACCGACAATCTCTTCATTCAACCCATTTTGATACAAATCAGCCGTATCCAGAAAATTAATTCCCCCGGCCAATGCTAAGGAAATGATCTTTCGGTCATAGGTGAAATCTCCCATGAGCGACATACAACCCAAACCAATTCGGGAGATTTTGATCTCTGTCCCGATTAATTCTATTCTATTCATTTTTACCAAATTATTAACTCAGAATTAAATGAAGATGACTTAAAACCTACCATCTGATTTTCAGTTTTTAATATCGAATAAACTATCAGCATTCTTTCTTAAATCCCTATTTTTGCGGACTTAAACCTATTGAAATGAAAAAAATTGCAGTTTTTACGTCAGGTGGAGATAGCCCTGGGATGAATGCATGTATTCGAGCGGTAGTCAGAACAGCTATTTACAGAGGACTTGATGTGTATGGAATCTACCGCGGTTACGAAGGAATGATCGAGGGGGATATAAAAAAATTGCAGTCACATTCGGTGAGTAACATTGTGCAGCGAGGCGGAACAATGCTCAAGTCGGCACGCTCTGCTGAGTTTCGTACTCCGGAAGGAAGAAAGAAAGCCTATGACAATTTGGTAGCCAATGGAATCGAAGGCCTTGTGGCAATCGGAGGAGATGGTACTTTCACCGGTGCAAAGCTTTTCTTTGAAGAATATGGAATCCCTACAGTAGGTTGCCCGGGGACAATTGATAATGATATTTTCGGAACCGATTACACAATTGGTTTTGATACGGCTGTAAACACGGCATTAGAAGCAATTGACAAAATCAGAGATACCGCAGCAGCGCATGACCGGGTGTTTTTTGTGGAAGTAATGGGCAGAGATGCCGGATTTATTGCAGTTGAATCAGGAATTGGCGGAGGGGCTGAGTTTGTAATGGTTCCCGAGAACAAATCTAACTTGGATGAAATTGTCAAATCTTTCAAAAACCTTCGGAAAAGTAAATCATCAAGCATTATTGTGGTAGCTGAGGGCGAAGAAGAAGGAAGTGCCGAAACGGTCATGAAAAAAGTTAAAGAGCTAGTAAAAGATAAGGACAGAGAATTTAAGGTTACGACGCTGGGACATATTCAGCGGGGAGGAAATCCAACCGCAAGAGACCGTGTATTGGCAAGCAGATGCGGAATGGCAGCGGTGGAAGGTCTAATCGCTGGAAAACAAAACTGCATGGCAGGAGTAATGAATCAGGAAGTAGTCTATACGTCGTTCGCAGATTGTATTGGTAAAACCAAACCTCTCATTCCCGATCACCTCAAATTAATTGAAATTTTAAGCATCTGACATGGGTTTTATACCATTATTCATCACAGCAGGAGGCGCCTGCCTCTTGTTTATCCTTACTGTCCGCAACAGCCTTGTCCGAAAACTCAGTCGGCAAAAAGAACTTTCCGCTAGTATAAATCTTTTGAGTCCTGAACTTGGATTGGCTCCAAAGGAAATTGCGCGGCCTGATGCCATTTTGGAGAAATTGAAAAATCAGAATCCCTCAAAAGACATCACTAAGGAAATAGCAGAAATTATCCGTGAACTCAAAATCAATCAGTATCAATACAATAATTTGATCAAAAAAGCTCCGTATAACTGGGTAGCTAAAATTGGCGGGTTTCACCCAATTTGATCTTTTAAAAACTGAGTGATTTCCTTGTGCTGATCAGGGTGAAACCAAGAAATTGATTCATCGCGTTTGAACCAAGTCAGCTGGCGCTTTGCATATCTTCTGGAATTTCGTTTCAGCAAGCGAATGGCTTCTTCCTTATCATACTTACCTTCCAGATACCCGAAGATTTCTGAATACCCGACGGTATGAAGGGCGTTCAGATGTCTTTTCCCAAACAGGGCATCTGCCTCGTCAAAAAGTCCTCCGGCTATCATTTGATCCATCCTTCGATCAATTCTCTCATACAATTCAGGTCGATCCCGCTCCAACCCTATCTTGACAACGGTGAAGTTTCTAACTTTTTTCTCCTTGATTCTAAAGCTGCTATATGGCTTTCCTGTTCCTCTGCAAACTTCCAAAGCCCTCATTAACCGTTGCGGATTTTGGCTATCCACAAGACCAATATAAACAGGGTCAAGTCGGGTCAATTCAGTTTGGAGAAAATTCAACCCTTTTTCCTCAAATTCTTTGATTATTTTTTTCCGAATCTGAGGATCAATCTCAGGCATTTCGTCTAATCCATCGACTACCACGTCTGCG
>VFKK01000030.1 GCA_009885605.1 Cyclobacteriaceae bacterium
ACTTCCTTTTCGAATCACATCCGGAGAGAAATAGGCAGATTCAAGGAAGATCGTTTTGGTAGAATCACTCACTCCTGAGCCTTTCCCTCCGAAAATCCCTCCAATGCAAAGTCCGCCATTTGGATCGCAAATCATCAATTCTTCACCGGAAAGTTTGCGCTCTTTATCATCCAGGGTGACGAATGGAGTTCCTTTTGGAAGTTTTCCCACGATGATTTTTTCTTCGGAAATACGATCTGCATCAAAAGCGTGAAGCGGCTGACCAAGGTCGTGAAGGATGAAATTGGTGATATCCACCACGTTATTGATTGGCTCGAGGTCGAGTGATCGAAGAAAATTCTGCAGCCATTGAGGAGAAGCACCAATCTTCAAATCTGTAATGACCACACCGGCATAGCGCGGGCAATCTGCTGAGTCTTGAACCTCCACGGAAATGTGAGGCCCTGAAGTTTCAATAGTCAATTCCTGCTCTGAATCCAGACAAATCTCTCTGCCAACCAGCGCTTTGAGATCACGAGCTACTCCCAAATGAGAAGCCGCATCGGCCCTATTCGGAGTTAATCCGATTTCCAGGACCTGATCCTGAGATACTTCAACATACTCAGAAGCCGGAGTTCCGTTTGGAAGATCGGTATCCAAAACCATGATTCCTGCATGGCTTTTGCCAAGACCTATTTCGTCTTCAGCACAGATCATCCCTTCGGAAACCTGTCCTCTTATTTTCGCCTTTTTGATTTCGAAGGGCTCACCTTCTGTTGGGAAGAGTTTGGCCCCAACTGTTGCAACAAGTACTTTCTGGCCTTTTGCCACATTGGGCGCTCCGCATACGATTGGCACCACAGCCGATCCGATATCTACCGTTGTCAGGCTGAGTTTGTCAGCATCGGGATGCTTTTCACATGTCAATATTTCCCCAACCACAATCCCCAGAAGTCCTCCCGGCACGGATTCAAACCCCTCGATTCCCTCTACTTCCAAACCAGATCGGGTCAGGAGCGCTCCGATTTCCTCGGGGCTTTCTGTCAAAGCAAGGTATTTCTTCAGACGGTTTATTGAAATTTTCATTGGTTCTTGGAATAAATTGAACCCTGCGGATTCAACGGGATAAACAAAAGGGGTTCGAAAACCCCTTTTTGATAAGAATAAGTTACAAATTTAAGAGAATTGAACTAGGTCAAAAGGCTATTCCTCGTAATTTTTCTCCCCAGCAGGAATGCCTATTTCCAGCAAATTCTCTTTGGGCGGAATTGGGCACGCAAAGTCCGGATTGTAAGCACAATAAGGATTATAAGCCAGATTAAAATCGAGAGTAATACTGTTTTTTCCATCCTGACGGGCATTGATGTATCGGCCTCCTCCGTAAGTTTCTCTGGCGCTTGTTCCGTCTGCGAAAGCAAGGAAGAAATTTCGCTTATCGGGTTCATTCATCGCCTGAAGAAGAAGCAACCGATTGGCGGTGACTCCATCAAATGAGAATTCAACATAGGAATGCTCGATGTACTTTTCTTTGGATCCATCGGTCAAAGGAACTTCACGAACCTTTTTGTTTTCCACCGGTATCATCCTTGCTTTGACTTTATAGGTCGGATTGATAGGATAAAAATTCAACTTTTTGAAAGCCATTTTTTGAGAATCCGTCAGTGGAGATTCAATATTGAATCGAATGAATTTGAATTGACGCTCCCGCTCTGCTTCGATTTTTTCAATGTAAGCTTCGGGACTTTCGGTGGAAGTGAGTGTGTACGCGACTGCAGCGAGGATTACTGCGGCAATAAACAGGGCTAAAATATTTTTGGGCTTCATCTAATCAAAGTATGCCGTCATCGGCGAAGCTAAAATAGCCAAGATCTGTAAAAATCACATGATCGAGCACCGGCAAATCCAATTCCCTGCCGATTTTAACCATTCTTTCTGTCAATCGCTTGTCCTGATCTGAAGGCCGGAGATTTCCGCTTGGATGATTGTGCACAATAATGATCGATTGGGCGAGATGCTCTAATGCAATTTTAAAGACAATCTTGGAATCCACAACTGTTCCGACAGTGCCGCCCTGACTGATCAATTGCTTTTTGATGACGTGATTGGATCGGTTGAGGAGAATCAGATAGAAATGCTCGACTTGCTCATCCAGCAGTTCCGGCTTCATCAAATCATAAATATGCTGGGAACAGGTGATTTTAGGTCGAATGGCCGGTTCTGATTCTTTTCTCCTGCGACCGAGTTCCATTGCAGCAATGATGGAAATGGCTTTGGCCTCACCGATTCCTTTGAATTTTTTAAGATCCTGAATTGAAAGTTTGGCAAGGGATCCCAAATCGTGATTCACAACTGAAAGGATATTCCGGGACAAATCTACCGCACTGACGGAAGGGGTTCCAGATCCAATCAGGATCGCAATAAGTTCTGCGTCAGAGAGAGATGACTTTCCTCTGAGCAGGAGTTTTTCCCGAGGCCGGTCTTCTTCAGCGAGTTGGGAGATTTTGATGGAGGAATAGTTATCCATAAGTGGTCAATAAAAAAGTATGAACTAAATCTACCCACTTTCCTGAAATAAAAAAACCCTGACGAGCAGGGTTTTCAATAAGATTTCTAAGAAGGATTAACCTAAAGCGCTAACGAACTTTGCCAATCTTGATTTCTTGTTATTTGCGTTGTTTTTGTGGATAACATTCTTCTTAGCCAATTTATCCAGCATAGAAGATACTTTCTGGTAAAGCTCTGTCGCTTCTACCTTATCAGTAGCAGCTTTCAATCTTTTGATGAAAGTTCTAGTGGTTTTGGCCTGGTATCTGTTTCTCAAACGCTTGGATTCGTTGGCACGAATTCTCTTGATAGCTGATTTGTGATTTGCCATATCTAGTTGTTAACTTAATTTCTTTACGTCCCCTATTTCCTAATTGGAGTGCAAAGTTATTGGAAATAATTAATTCTGCCAAAGGAATTTTCAACATTCCTTAAATGGGGCTTTCAAACTTTCTAAAAATGTCCGCTTGAGCTGCTTTTTCAGAACGCAAAGATATAGATTAATCCATATTTCAGTGTGAAAGATTTTGATTAGTTTAAAGCATGAATACTTTTTTAATTTGGCTCATGCCTTTGATTTTTAATCCTGAAAGTGGACAAGCTTGGGGATTTTACGCACATTCCCTGATCAATCGGATGGCAGTTTTCTCACTTCCACCTGAGATGCTCAGTTTTTACAAGCCTCAGATCCAATACATTGGCGAGAACGCAGTCAATCCTGACCGAAGAAGATATGCGGTGGAAGGCGAAGCCGAAAAGCATTTCATCGACCTGGATCACTACGGAGACAGTGCACTCCAAATCCTACCTTTGTATTGGCCCGAGGCAATTAAAATGTTTCCGGAAGATTCACTCCGGGCAAATGGAATTGGACCCTGGAGTGCCTATCTGACTTTTTTGAGCCTGACAAAAGCTTTCGAAGAAAAAAATGCATCCGCCATTCTCAGATTGTCTGCAGACCTCGGTCATTACCTCGCGGATCTAAATGTCCCCCTGCACACGACCAAAAATTATAATGGCCAATTGACCGGGCAGGAAGGAATTCACGGGTTTTGGGAGAGCAGAGTGCCCGAATTAATGGCAGCAGATTACAGTTTTTGGATCGGTCAGGCGGAATACATCCCAAAGCCACAGGTCGCACTTTGGGAGACTGTAGCTTTGGCTCATCAGCAAGTGGACAGCGTGTTGACTTTCGAAAAGAATCTGACCTTAACTTTTTCTCCCGACCAAAAATTCAGCTTTGAAGAACGGAATGGTTTAACGGTTCGGGTTTATTCCAGAGATTTTACAGAAGCTTTTGCTCTTGCTCTGGACAACCAAATCGAGCGTCAGATGAAGGCATCCATCCGAATGATCGCAAATTTTTGGTACACAGCCTGGATAAATGCCGGTCAGCCTGATTTAAGTCTGATTCAAGTGAATGCAGATGAAAAAGAAAAAATTGCTCCAAATCCTAAAATTAAGACTCGGAGCCACGAAGGGAATTAGGCGGATATACGATGTAAAATTTAGGATTTGGTTTTACGCCAAATCCAAGACTGAAGATTGCAAATAACTCGTAATTGACTTACCAAGTCTGGTAAATGTATCTTTAAAAACTGCTTCATTTTCCTCCAAAAGGGTAACCCTAAAGCCTCTCAAATCGGAACAGAAGGATGAAATCGGAACGACACAGATTCGCTCTGAAGCCAGCAAATAATAGACAAAGCGCTTATCAAGCGGCATATCGGAATCACTCAGCCAGTTGTCAAGCAGCTTTTGCAGTCGCTTGTCTTCGATCGGAAGTTTTTGATCCCGATTCAGCAGACTTTCATCAAAGACAATTGTATTATAGAAAGCACCCTGAGTCGGATTGAATTTAATCCCGGGAATATCTCCCAAAATCTCCCGCATCCAGTCACTTCTCTTGCCTATTTGTTGATTGGCGGCTTCGCGATAAGCTTTGTATTCCGGGTGAGACATGATCTTAGGAATAGCAAGCTGAGGTAAAATAGTCGAGCAAACCTCAATCATTTTTGCATTTTCAAGAGTCTGGCAGAGCTTTGCAAATTCCACTGAAGCATCACGATTGTAAAATTCCATCCAGCCGCAACGAGCTCCAGGCCAAGGAAATTCTTTTGAAATCCCTTTCAGTGAAATCGCAGGACGTGAGCCGATCACTTCGGAAAGTGGAACTGCCTTGATTCCGTTGTAGGTGATGTTTTGATAAATTTCATCCGAGATCAACAGCAGACTGAATTCCTCAGCAATTTTTACGAAGTCTTCCAAAACTTCTTTTGGATACACCATTCCGGTGGGATTATCCGGATTGATGATCAGGATTCCGACGATGGAAGGATTGTATTTTACTTTCAGATACAAGTCCTCCATATCCGGCAACCATTGATTGTCGGGATCTAGTTTGTAAGTGATGGGGGCTGTATTGGCGTGAGCTGCTTCTGCCGAACTGTGCGTGCTGTAAGCAGGAGACGGACCTATGATCCGGGCGGTAGGAGTCAGAAATTGATACAACTTTGCAATTGCATCTCCCAAACCGTTGAAGAAGAGAATGTCTTCTTCGGAAATCTGGGTTCCTCCTTTTTGGTTGTTCAGATTGGCGAGAAACTTCCGGGTTTCAAGTACACCTTTGGAGTCGGCATACCCATAGGTTTTATCTTCTTTTAGCAAATCGGCGACGATCGCCTTCATCCAGTCGGGCACATGATTATGCTTTTGGATGGGATCACCGATATTTTCCCAAGTCATAGAATAGCCCAATGCCTCGATTTGTCGGGCTTTTTTTACGATTCCCCGAATTTCATAATTGAGTTCTTCGGCACCGGGTCTGAGGAGTAATTGTCTCATAGGTCAATAGGCTTTGGCGGAAAAAATTCCGCTGCAAAGAAAGGAAAAAGTGAACTGATAATTCATGAATTGCCCAAAAACCAACAAGCTCCGCAGTTCCCTCAAGCCTGGAGCTTTTCAATTTTCTGAATTCAGTTCTCTGAATTATTCCAGGTTTCGATAACCGATAGGTGAAAGTGCCTGGCCTTCGGATCGAACCCCAAGTCTCCAATTCCCGTAGCACAAAATTCAAAACTTGCTCTCATCTTCATTAATAAGATTATTAAAGCAGACAAGGTTTAATAAGGTCTTCTTACTTGTTGAAATATCCTCTGCAAATCATCCCCTGAATTTCTTCCTTTAAAAACATCTCCAGAAAGTGGCTTCTATCCTTCTTCGCATATTCATCAGCTTGGCTTTCATCTCCCTGATTGACTGGTATTCCTATCAGGCCTTCAAGACGCTATTTCCAACCCAAACCTGGATTAAGATTGGCTACTGGACTTTCTCAATTGCCATATACCTATTTTCCATCTTTGTTTTTCTGACCTTCGACCGAGGTAATATCAGTTTAAATTTCGGAAGGCTTATCTCACTCTTGGTGCTGTCGATCCTGCCCAAGCTGATCATTCTTGTATTTCTATTTGGCGAAGACATAGTACGAATTGGCACTGGCATTTTTTATTCCGTCAGCGGAAACAACGACGGAGACTTTTTGCCCGACCGTAGAAAATTTATCAGTCAAGCTGCCCTGGTACTATCCACCATTCCATTTTTGGGAATACTGCACGGAGTGCTTATCGGCAAATACCGCTACCGGGTAATCAATCATACGCTGGAATTTGACGATTTGCCGGAGGAATTTGATGGATTTACCATCACCCAGATTTCGGATATCCACTCGGGAAGCTTTGACAATAAAAAGAAGTTGGAATACGGCATTGATCTGATCAACCAGCAAGCATCCGATGTCATCCTATTTACAGGAGATCTGGTCAACAACCAGGCGAAAGAAATGGAACCCTGGATTGATAGCTTCAAAAAGCTAAAAGCCGCAATGGGCAAATACTCCATCTTAGGCAATCATGACTATGGGGATTATATGGTTTGGCCTAGCAAGGAAGCTAAAGAAGAAAATATGCTACGTCTCTACGAAATCCATGAAGAACTGGGATTCAGGCTGCTGCGAAACGAAAACGTCAAACTCCAAAAACCTGCCCTGAGCGGAGTCGAAGGGGCAGGATCAAGCATAGACCTGATCGGCGTGGAGAACTGGGGAAAAGGATTTGCGCAACATGGAGACCTGCCAAAAGCAGCGGCAAACCTTAGCAACCAGAGTTTTAAAATATTAATGAGCCACGACCCTTCCCACTTTGACGAAGAGGTCAAGTCCTTTTCTCAAATGATCCAGCTCACGCTTAGCGGCCATACCCACGGGATGCAGTTTGGAATAGAGATTCCCGGCATTATCAAATGGAGTCCGGCCTCCCTCCGCTACCCCAAATGGGCCGGACTGTACGAGGAACTAGGCCGTTACTTACATGTCAACCGCGGATTTGGGTTTTTGGCCTTCCCCGGCCGGGTAGGAATCTGGCCGGAGATTACGGTGCTGAAGCTGAAAAAAAAGTAGGTTTCCGCTGATCAGATCAACCTTTGAGGTTTTCAAAACC
>VFKK01000121.1 GCA_009885605.1 Cyclobacteriaceae bacterium
GAGATATACAAACCTCTTTTCCACCGCCGGTGTCTGTGCACCAAGCCGTGCCTCAATCATTACCGGAGCATATCAGACAACGATTGGTGCCCAGCATATGAGGACTTTGGGGATGTCAGCAGCGGCAACTAATGCCTATCCTTCCGGATTTAAAACATATTCCGCTATGCTTCCTGAGGGAATGAAAGGTTTTCCTGAATACCTGAGAATGGCCGGTTACTATGTGACCAATAATGCAAAACAAGATTATCAGTTTGTAGCGCCCGGCACGCTTTGGGATGAAAGCAGCAGAAAGGGCCACTGGAGAAATAGACCCGATAAAAATCAGCCATTTTTCTCCGTTTTCAACATTGAAGTCACGCATGAATCTCAGGTTTGGGCGAGAGCCAATCAGCCGCTTTTGGTTGATCCGGCAGAAGTAATCATCCCGCCTTATTATCCAGATGACTCAATCAGCCGGGGGGTGATGGCAAGATTTATTACCAATGTGATGACGATGGATTCTCAGGTTGGCGAGATTCTGAAGCAACTCAAGGAAGACGGGCTGTACGAAAAAACGATCATTTTTTTCTATTCTGATCACGGAGATGGGCTTCCCTATGCGAAAAGAGAGATGTATGACCGCGGCTTGCGGGCGCCTTTGATGATCAAAGCACCATTCCTGACACCGGGCACAATCGATGAGCAATTGGTAAGTTTTGTTGATTTCGGTCCAACCGTTTTATCATTGGCAGGAGTGGAGATTCCTGAGACCATACAGGGTCAAGCTTTCCTGGGAAAGCAGAAATCTCAAGCTCCCCGGAAATATATTTATGCTGGAAGAGACCGAATGGACTCAGAATACGATCGGGTTCGGGCTGTTTCGGATGGTCGATATAAATACATCCGCAACTATATGCCGGAAAAACCCAATTACCAGAATGTGCAATATCGGCTTCAAAATCCCCTGATGTTGCATTTATTGAAACTGAATGAGGAAGGTAAACTCACATCTGATCAGGCAAGATGGTTCGCGCCAAGTAAGCCTTTGGAAGAATTTTACGATACCCAAACCGATCCCTACGAATTTAAAAATTTGATTGGGAATCCAGCCTATGAACAAAAGCTGAATGAACTCCGAGCAGCCCATGAGCAGTGGATGAAGGAGTATCCGGATATGAGTGCAATTCCCGAAATGGAAATGGTTCGCAACTGGTGGGGAGGAAAAGATGAGGCACCGATCACTTCCGAACCAAAAGTGGAATTTACCGGAGGGAAAGTTTCAATTTCTTCAGCCACAAAAGGAGCCTCAATTGGCTTCAGAAAATCCACCAAAGATGTCTGGACAGTTTTCCAAAAACCGATAGAAATACATGTTGGAGATTCACTTTATGTTTTGGCGCATCGGATAGGATATGAACCTTCAGTGAAAAGTATGGTACTGAAATAAGAGTACTCAACTTTCTCATTTCTCAAAATGGATAAGAATAAAGTGAATTGAAAATCTTGAAAAAATGGATAAACGAATCGGAATTCTACTGTGGATTGGTGTTATTTTTTTACACATAAACACTCTTTTTGCTCAGGAAAATATGCTTTCCCAAGGAGCCTACTGGACCGAGGATGAAGCAAATATCCAAATGAAAAAATGGGCTTCCGAGTGGACTACGCGTCAGGATTGGGAAAATCGCTCTGAAGTCATTCGTCAGGGAATCATCTCAGGGATGAAGCTCGACCAAATGCCCAAAAGAGACACTCCTTTTAATACAATCATTCACAGCACCCGCGAGATGGACGGTTACATTGTAGAAAACATTGCCATCGAAAGTTTCCCCGGCTTTTTCATCACAGGCAATCTGTATCGTCCGTCCTCAGAAGCTCCTTTCCAAAAAAGTCCGGGAATTCTCAGTGTTCATGGACATGGCACAGACTTACGCTTTGGCGAGAGTGTCCAAAAACGCAGTGCCGCCTTTGCCCGAATGGGAGCGGTGGTTTTCGCATATGACATGATTGGCTATGGGGATTCTAAGCAGGTTGATCACAAAATTCCCATTGCCTTAACGATCCAAACTTATAATTCCCAGCGCGTGATTGATTACCTGATTTCCCGGCCTGATGTAGATCCTGATCGGATCGGCGTCACCGGAGAATCTGGCGGGGGAACGCAGACCATCCTGATTACAGCTTTGGATCCACGGATCAAAGTCTCCGCACCCGTGGTAATGGTTTCAGCTTACTTTTTTGGCGGCTGTGAATGCGAAAGCGGAATGCCTATTCACAAAAGTCCAAATCACCAGACCAATAATGTGGAAATTGCCGCTTTGGCAGCTCCAAGACCATTACTTTTGGTTTCTGATGGAGGCGACTGGACCAAAAACACACCTCGAATCGAGTTTCCGTACGTGCAAAAAGTCTATGCTACTTATGGGGCAGAAAGCCGGACTGATAATGTCCACCTACCCGGTGAGCGTCATGATTATGGGAAAAACAAACGGGCTGCTGTATACAATTTCTTTGGGCATTACCTTGGCTTGAATGCCGGTCGTCTTCCATATCAGGATGGCTTTGATGAGAGCTTTGTGACGCTACTTTCTGCCGATGAATTGCGTGTGTTCAATGAAAAAAATCCTGTTCCTTCCTATGCAATGAAAGGAGCTGAATCGGTGATGAAATATTTGGATTTAAAGTGAGGGTGTGAAACGGGTGGCCAGGATTCAGGGAATCACAAGCTGATTTAATTTTTCCAAGCCGCCTCTTAGCACGTTCAAATCCACTTTACCTTTAATCCCCGCTATTTCACCTTTTTCCGAAAACTGCCAAATCACCCAATGATTGGTTTTGGGTTTTCGAACCAGGTTATAATTCGCAATCCAGAGCGGATAATCCTGAAAATCATTCCCGTCTAAATGGTCCTTGAAATAGCTGTCTCCGGTGTAAATGATAGGTTTTACTCCGTAATGGGCTTCCACGATAGTCAGCCAATTTCGGATTCCTTTCCGAAGATTCTCATTTGTCTGGATTGTGGATTGGCGCTCAATATCCAGGATTGGTGCGAAATCCCCTGCTGAGAGTTTGACGGTATTGATGAAATTTTCAGCCTGAAGAGTGCTGTTTTCATTCGGGCGATAATAGTGGTAAGCTCCTTTTTTTACGGGCAGTTCGGATATGTTTTTCCAGTTTCGCTCAAATTGAATATCCTTTTGATCCTTCCCAAAAGTTGCCCGTACCACGATGAATTCGATTAATTCATTTTGGTGGTTGAGCTGGAATTCTTCCCACCGGATCTTATCCTGATACTGGGAAATATCCAATCCCAAAACTCCATCCGGAATGCTGTGGAAGACATACCGAAATTTCAGGCTTTCCCGCTCCGAGGCATCCGCATGTTCAAATTCATATCGATATTGGTAAGCAGTCCAATATCGATAAACTGCCCAAAAACCTCCCGCCAGAATTACAAAGGCAAGTACAATCAACCATTTATTATTTTTGGATTTTTTTCGGGGCATAGATTGAATTCAAATAGGACTGCAAATTGGCGAAACCAATTCAATTCCTAAAATTCACTTTTCACCTCAAAAAATCAAGAATTTAAGGTTAGCGTCAATTCTCACATTAAAATTGAGGTCACATATTCCCGTTCACCTTAATATTTCAAAATTTTGAGGTCAATTGAGTATTCTGAGATTGACTTTAAGGTCACATTTCTTACCTTACATTAAAATTTAAATATTTTAATGTCAGATCAGCTCTATCGAATTAATCCCGACCGCTCTATTCCATGGAATGGTTTGCCAAAACTTCCGATTGA